>CAZFWW010000074.1:0-6508 GCA_964522645.1 uncultured Mycoplasmatales bacterium | reverse complement strand
TCTTCTTTTAATTTTGTAATTTCATTTTTAAATAAATGAACATTAAGTGGATCTAAACCACTGAACGGTTCATCTAAAATAATTATTTCTGGATCATGAATTATTGCCGTAATAAACTGAATTTTTTGTTGGTTACCCTTACTCAGTTCTTTTACTTTACGATCTTTAAATTCTTCTAATTCAAAAGTCTTTAAGTAATAATTCATGCGCTCCTCTGTTTTTTTCATGTCTGCATGTTTCAATTCAGCAAAATATCTAATTTGCTGTGCAATTGTAAATTTTAATAATAAACTTCTCTCCTCTGGTAAATAACCAAACTTTTTATGATCTGAAAACGATAAAACGTTACCTTCATAAGTAATTGATCCACTCTGTGGTTCAATTGTCCCTAAAATCATTCTAAATGTTGTTGTTTTACCAGCACCATTTGCACCTAGCAGTGCAAATACTGATCCTTTTTCAACTGAAAAAGAAATATTATCAACAACTGTTTTAGGTCCATAAGATTTAACTAATTTTTCAACTCTTAACATCTTCACTCCTTTTTTCTTTCTATTATACACTAATTTAATACCTAATTGTTTTTTTTTTTAACCTTTTTATAACTTTTTCTATAATTTTATGTAGCGTTTATTACAATATTCAATAAATTAACATAATTATTACTTTAATTATTCTTCATTTTTCTTTAATTCGTAAACACGTTTACGATATTCACCAATTGGTAAATCACCTTGAATTAAGTTTTCTTTACTTGCACTAAAACTATTTTTCGGACGCTGTGTCTTAACAACACGATAATCTTCACTTAAAACTCGACGATTAAAAAGATTACCCGCTTCATTTACTATTAATCTTAATCCGGGAACTTTTAAAAATGATTGATAAAAGCGTAAATATAGTTTTGTCGTATCCGCATCAATGGGAACAAATGCGACAGTAATTCGAACTTGATCACTAATTCGATTTTGCCATAAATTTGGAAAAATAAATTGCAAAGAAAAATATTTTTCATAATCCGTGATTTCACTTGGCTTTAATGGCTTTTGTCCATTATCATAATCATTAAAAACATAAAAAGTCATCATGTCTTTGTCCCACTTAACAACAGGACCATTGACAAGTGTTTTATATTCTTTACCAATTGTTTTTTGATGCACAAAGGGAATATGAACAACATCAAGTTGGTTTTCAATTGCTCGTGAATAATGAGTATCCCAAATTTTACTAAATCCACGATAATAATAACCGTTTAATAATTCATTAAAGTACGTTGGCATCGCCTTGGGGTTCATTCCATTATATAAAAAAACATATCCATCAATTTCTACTACTGGGTATTTTTTTAAGTTAAAACGGCTTGAAACCCTTGCACTTTTACCATTTGCCGGAATAAGAACACATTCACCATCTTCATTAAAGCGAAAGCCATGAAAAGGACACTCTAAACATCCTTCAACAACTTTTCCACTTGTAAATGAAGCACCACGATGAGTACAACGGTCTTCATAACAATTAATTTCATTCTTGTTATTTCGATATAAAACAATCTGTTTATTTAATCGTTTCATACTAACTATTTTGGTTGTAATTTCCTTACTCTCACAAATTACATACCATTTGTTTTTAATCATGGTTTCTCCTAAAAAATAAATACTATAATATTTACAAACACATTAATAAGTGAGATAACAATTAGTGGTGGGTAGTACATAGTTGTTTTAATTAAATATTTATAAAATAAATATCCACTATATAAAAAACTTATATACTTAATTCTCTGATCAAGTAAAATGATACTTAAAAATAGTAGTAAACAAATTACAGTTATAATTACTGTTTTTTGCTTGTATTTTTTCTTACTTTGCTCTTGATAAAATTCCAGAGTACCAAAGCCCATTTCTCTCCTTATTACTAAATATTATAACATATTTTATAAATTAATTTTAAGATTAAATAATTATCTACTTTAAACTGTTATATTTGATCAATGTTTAAATTATTATTCAAAAAAAAATTAGAACAAATGTTCTAATCCTTTTTATACTATTTTACTTCTTTTGCGTTATTGAATGCTTCATCTAATGATGATAATGTAATTGTTGCACCTGTTGCACCATCTACATCTTTACCATCAGCATCTAAAGCTGGCATTTTATCATTTTCGTTTACGTAAGCTTCAACTGCTTCAACGTGCTCTAACCATGATTTACCAGTTGCATCCTTCATTCCGTACTCACCTGATTCAGATAATTCTCTTTTGTTAGTTCCATCTTCTTGAGTTACATCAAACTTAACGTTTGTAATGTCTTCTCCGTCTTTAGTAAATGTTACTTTACCTACATTTCCCTTTGCATCTGCTGCACTTTCACCTGAATACTCAACTGCTCCACCTGAAGTACATCCAGCTAAAGCTAAAATTGCTACTGCTGAAATTCCTGCTAATTTCTTCATATTTCCTCCTTGTTATAGTACGAAAATATTATAACATATATTTAAATTACTTTCTTTAATATTTTTAAAATACGTTATTATAAGTTAACCTTTTCATGATTTTTTCATTTTTTGAAAATTTTACTCCATTTCTCGTAATTGATAAGACTCATCAACTACTTCAATCTCAATTTCATCACTTGTTGTATAATATTCGTGGTTTTTAGTAATAAAAATTGCTTCTACCCCCGGTAAACTTTCGATGTAATGATATCCTGCTTCTAATCCTTTTATAAATGTCACAGTTGACAGTGTATCCGCATCAATTCCTTTATCTGTTATAATTGTAACACTTGCTAATTCATTATCAACAGGCATTCCCTTTTTTGCATCTAAAATATGATGATACAATTTATCGTTTGCGACAAAGAAACGCTGATTAATCCCACTTGTAACAACCGCTTCATCACTTGAAGTGATGATTAGTGCATTTTCGTTTAATTCATTTTCAATTTCTGGGCGCATTACACCAATTCTAAATTGGCTACCATCAAGTTTCGTACCAATTGTTTGAACATTACCACCTAGATTTAATAGTGCAGACTGGACATTTTGCTCTAATAAGTATGATTCGATTTTATCGGCTGCATACCCTTTAACAATTGAACCAAAGTTCATTTTCACTCCTGATGGAAGAGTTATTTTATCTCCATTTATAGTTACTTGATCACAACCAACTTTTGCTAGTGCTGTTTTTATTTCCGCATCAGTAGGTAAATGGTTTTTATCATTTATCGACCATAAATCAATTAACTCACCACTTGTAGCATCAAATTGCCCATTTGTCTCTTGACAAGCAGCAACTGATTTATCATAAACATTTTTAAAATCTTCTGTCATCTCTAATTGACCCGTTTCATTTAATTTGCTGATTAGTGTTGATGGTTCGGTTGGGTCAAATTCATTCTGTAAATTTGCAAGCATTTTATCAATATCTGTATCAATTTGTTCAAAATCATATTTATTTTCATCTTGATAGTAGATTTTAACACTAATACTTGTCCCAAAATAAAAATAATTAAATTCTTGGTTCTTTATTTCTTTATTCGTACATCCTGCTAGTATAATTAAAAGCATTACTACGACAACTAATTGTTTTTTAATATTCATTTTATCCTTTCATTCCTAGATAGATTATTATTTCTAAAGCAAAATAACAAATAAGTGTTAGATTTGCGAAAAATGAGTAGTTATAAATTAAATAAACATTAACCTTCTTATTTTCTGGATGATAGTTTTTATTTAATAAACTAATTGTAAAATTTTCATTTTGCTTTAAAGCATTACTAATAAACACGGGTAGTAAATTAACTATTTGCTTTATTTGCTCAAGACGATTTGTAGTTGGGTTATTAAAACGTTCAAAACGATATAGATTTAAGGCAATTTCTTGTAAACTATAAATTTGGTTTAATACTACTAAAATAATTGTATATACTTGATTTTGATTAGCACCAAAAAGTTGTGACACGCTACTAATTACAAATGCTAATTCTTTATTTATTGTATATTTTTTATAAATTAATGAAGCAAAAAGAATTAATAAATAACGAATAAATAAATTACTTGCCGCAGTTAATGATATTGTCATATTTTGCGTTAAAATGTAATTAAATGTTAAGGCAAAAAGCGCTAAAAATATACCATAACGGGAAAATTTAATCACCATCATCAGTTTAACTCGTAAAATTATAATAATTAATAGATTAATAATCATTAAAATTCCTAGTACTTGAATGTCTTTGGTGATGAAAATTAAAATAAATTGGGTAATAAGGGCTAAGAATTTTAAATATGGATTAATTTTTGTTTCCATCATACTTTAACCTCCCAAACGGGATAATCATGATAAATTGCGGGGTTATGGGTAATAAAAATAATTGTTTGATCAAGTGTGCTTAAATAATCTAAAACTAATTTTTGTTTTTCCGGGTCCAATACTTCTAATGATTCATCAAAAACTAACACATCCTTTTGGTTAATAATTGCCTTAATAATCATTAGTTGAGTTAATTCACCCGTAGATAGTTCAACAATATCCTGTGTTAAAAGACTACTATCTAATTGAAATAAGTTTAACAATTCATTAACCCGTGGATTATTATTTAAAGATTTATCCATTGTTAAAGTAGTTATTTGCATAAATGGATATTGACAAACATAAGCAAATGTTGTTTTCTTTGGTTCTAGATAATGCTGATTTGGCTTTAAGCCAATCATCTCTTCAACTAGTGTTGTTTTTCCACTCCCACTAACTCCAGTTATTATGTTAAACCCCTTCTTAAAGCAATATGTTTCTGTTTGATTTGTAAACTTTAAAAATACATCAGCTTTATTGTCAATAAAACGCTGTTGTTTAAACTCTGGTTCAATTAGTGTCAGTTCTTTATTTTTTAGTTCATAAACATTATCTGCAAATGCTAAATCAAAATAGTTATTAGTAATGAATATTATGATTTTTCCTTGTTTTTTTAATTCGCTAAATAATTGCTTTTTGCTTTCATAATCTAAATTAGAAAATGTTTCATCAAAAATAAAAACTTCTTTTGTTCCGCGAATAAAGGTTTCAATTAGTAGTTTTTGAGCCATTCCTCCACTTAACTGGGAAAGTTTTTGATCAGGAGCAAAGCTAATTTGGTGCAATAAATTATTGATTTTAACCGGATCGTAATTTAATTGTTCAAAATAATATGTAACTTCATCATATACTGTTTGTCCCACAAATTGATGAAATGGGTTTTGCAACAGTAATGCAATTTCTTGAATAATATCAGTTTTAATTTCGTTATTAAATTCAATTGTTCCTACATAATCAGTATAATATCCTGCAAGATACTTAGCAAGTGTTGTCTTCCCACTACCATTTTTACCGCAAATTGCATAAATTTTACCAGGGATAAATTCAAGGTTATCAATTGTGCAAATTGTTGTTTTAAAATTAGCGACTTTCAACATTAAATCTCCCTTCTACTACTTTGGCAATTTTTGTTATAACGTGACCTAAGAAAAAACCTGTTATTGAGCCAAATAGTACTAAGAACGGTAAATAGTATATCAATTGTGGTGTGCGAAAATAAATAATTGCAAAACAAATTTGACCAAAATTATGTCCAATTGCTCCAATCATTGATATCGTGTAATAACTTATTTTTGTTTTAAATATTCTTCGAGCAAAATACATTAAAATTAAGGCAACAATCGCTCCTGAAAGTGAGAAGAAATAAATTGAAAACAACCCTAAAATAAATGCCGTAATTGTTACCCTTAAAACTTGGATCAAAATCAAGTCACGTAAACGATAATAAGGTAGTAATAACACAATTACCAAGTTAGCTAAACCTAGTTTCATTCCAGGTACAATAAAATTTACTGGAATTAAATTATCAAATAATGATAAAGTTATTGCTAGACTAATAAAAAGCGTTAAATTAACTGTTTTCTCAACTGATAAATATGTTTTTGTTTTACGCATCTGGTGCTCCTTTATTTTCAATTCCGCGAATTTTTACAACTAGTTTATGTGGAACACACGTTATTACTTTAGAAGCATCAGCTATTTTCCCCATTTTAACCCCAACTTTATCGGGACAATTTGCTTCATACATTGCTACGTAACCATCTTTATTAACAATCATGTTTATTTCTGTATTTTCACCACTAATTTCTATTATCTGTTCAAAATCAAGTTTATCCACATCACCTAAACTACTAATATCAAAATCAAATTGATAATATTCAATGATTTCTTCGTTTTTTAAAACCATCTTTCCATCATTTTCTGAGTTTATGTACCAAATATATTGTTCATTATTATCTTCAAAAAATGGAGAAGAATATATTTCCTCTCCATTTTGAACAAGTACGATTTGCGCATCGCCAACGATTTTTTGTTGTGGAAGCGAAAATACAATAATAAATGTTAATAATGTTGCACATATACCAAAGATTATTCCTTGCTTCATGTTAATCCTTACTTGTTTTTACGTTTTTTTAATTTTCTTTTCTTTAAGAATGG
>CAZFWW010000073.1:0-6541 GCA_964522645.1 uncultured Mycoplasmatales bacterium | reverse complement strand
TAATTACACCAATTTTATCTGAAACTTTTGCTCCTCCTAAAATTGCAACAAGTGGGCGCTTAGGATTATCTACACTTCCACCAATAAATTCGATTTCTTTTTCAAGTAAAAATCCGGCAGCTGCTACTTCTGAATTTGAAGCAATTCCCATGTTTGATGCGTGAGCACGGTGTGCTGTACCAAATGCATCGTTAACAAAAATTCCATCTCCAAGTGATGCCCAATATTTTCCTAATTCTGGGTCATTTTTTGATTCTTTTTTCCCATCAATGTCTTCAAAACGTGTGTTTTCAAACATTAATACTTCACCACTCGTAAGTTCATTGATTGCTGTTTCTAATTCTGTCCCACGCGTTTGATTAACGAATTTTACGTCTTTTTCTAATAATTCTGCTAAACGCTTTGCAACTGGTGCAAGTGTTAATTCTGTTTTATCAGCTTCAGTTTTAACTTTCCCTAAGTGTGAAAATAATACTACCTTTGCATCATTTTCAATTAAGTGCTTAATTGTTGGTAAAGCCGCAACAATACGATTATCGTTTGAAATTACTCCACCTTTAATTGGTACATTAAAATCAACACGTACCATTACTTTTTTCCCCGTTACGTCTAAGTCTTTTACAGTTTTTGTATTAATTGCCATTTTTTCTCCTATATCATCATTGCTTGCGTATACTTTTTATATACGTCTTCACTACACTGTTGTGGAATGAAAATTTCCGCAATTGTTTTTTTATTATTATCGATAAATTCAAATACGTCTACGTTACTTTTCGTTTCAGTATATAGTTTTATTGTTAATATTTTTGTTTTAAATGTTTGCACAATTTCTTGATTATTAACTAAACATATTTCAAATTTTTTAATTTCTGGATTCTCCGAAATTCTTAAACTTGTAATTGGTAACTTTTCATTACCAACTACAATATAACTTGAATAAGGCATCAAGATGTTTCTGATTTTTTTCTTATCTTTCATTATTTCTTAATTAAAGAAGTTCCTGTCATTTCTTTAGGTTGTTCAATTCCTAAGAATTCTAATAATGTTGGTGCTAAATCACACAATGCTCCACCTTCACGAATTTCAACATCTTTGCTAACAAGTACAACTGGTACTGGTTCAGTTGTATGGGCTGTATTTGGAGAACCATCTTTATTTAATACTTTATCTGAGTTTCCGTGATCTGCTGTGATAATAGCATCTCCATCCATTTCAATAACTTTATCAATGATTTTCCCTAAGCACTCATCTACAGCTTCAATTGCTTTAATTGTTGCTTCTAAAATTCCTGAGTGACCTACCATATCTGGATTTGCAAAGTTTAAAATTATTGCATCAGTTTGTCCTTTATCAAGTTCAGCAAGTAATGCATCTGTAACTTCATAAGCACTCATTTCTGGTTTTAAATCATATGTTGCTACTTTTGGTGAATCAATTAAAATGTGTTTTTTACCAGGTAATTCCATTTCTTCTCCCCCATCAAAGAAGAATGTTACGTGTGGATATTTTTCCGTTTCAGCAATTCGCACTTGTGTTTTTCCAGCATCAGCAACTACTTGACCAAAAGTATTATCTAGTTTTTGTGGTGCAAACGCGATTTCCCCTTGAACATCATTTGAATATTTCATTGTTTGGACAAAAGTCAAGTTTGTTGGTCGGTAATCAGGTTTAAACACTGGATCCTCTGGTTTTGGATTATAATTTGGGTTAGTGATTACTGCCGAAATTTGAATTGCACGATCAGGACGGAAATTCATTACGATTACCGAATCATTATCCATAATTTTTTGTTGAACATTAACATTAACTGCTGGCTTAACAAATTCATCATATTCTCCTAATGCATAACGTGATTCGATGTATTCACGTCCGTTTGTAAACATAAATTCACTTTCTGCTTTAACAATTGCATCATATGCAAGTTCAACACGATCCCAACGTTTGTCACGATCCATTGAATAATAACGACCAGAAATTGAGGCAATTTGACCAACTCCAATTTCATTTAATGCTGCTTCTAATTGATCAATAAATAATACTGCACTCTTTGGATCAACATCACGTCCATCTAAAAATGCATGAACAAATACGTTTTCTACATTATTACGCTTGGCCATTTCTACCATTGCTAAAATGTGATTAATGTGTGAGTGTACTCCACCATCTGATAATAATCCCATTATATGTAAATTATTAGTCTTCGCATTTTCCATTGCTTTTAAATATGTTTCATTTTCATAAATTGTTTCTTCATCAATTGCCTTATTAATTAAAGCAAGTGATTGATATACAACACGTCCAGCACCAATATTTAAGTGTCCTACTTCTGAATTCCCCATTTGTCCTTCTGGTAAACCAACAAAGTTTCCATCAGCACGTAAAGTAGAATGTGCATAATTTTCATAAAAACGATCAAAATTTGGTTTTTTCGCTTGTCTTACTGCGTTTCCATAAGTTTCATCACGAAATCCAAAACCATCTAAAATCGCTAATAATACAGGTTTTTTCATTTTTCTCCTCGTTGTTTTAATTATTTTAATAATGCTTCGTATGAATCAACATCTAATGATGCTCCACCAACTAATGCTCCATCAATATCAGACTGACCTAAGATTTCTGCAACATTTTCTGGTTTAACACTTCCACCATACTGAATTACTACTTGCTCTGCAACTTCATTTGAATATAAATTTGCCATTACCTCACGTACGTATGCACATGCTTTATTTGCATCTTCAGCTGTTGCTGTCATTCCTGTACCAATTGCCCAAACTGGTTCATAAGCGATAATTGTTTTTGCCGCATCAGTTGCACTTACATTTGCAAATGCTTTTTCTGTTTGTACTTTTAATACGTCGTTTGTAATTCCTTCTTCACGCTCTTCTAATGTTTCCCCAATACATACAACTGCATTTAACCCTTTGTTAATTGCTAAGTGTAATTTCGTATTAACAATTTCATCTGTTTCATTGAAATATTGACGTCTTTCTGAGTGACCAATTAAAATTGTATCTACACCAATACTTTTTAACATATCAGCTGAAACCTCACCTGTATATGCTCCACTTTCTTCTTGGTGCATATTTTGTGCTCCAACTGTAATCGCTGTCCCCTTTGTTGCTTCAACTAATGCATCAAGCATAATACTTGGTGCAAAAATTTGCATTTTAGCTTCAACACTCGCTAAATCCTTTGCTTTTAACGCTTCGATAAACGCTAATCCTTCTTCTTTAGTTTTATTCATTTTCCAGTTTCCTGCAATAACAATATTTCTCATATTTACTCCTTTTATATATAAATTGACTACCCTATTATTTTACCATATCTAACCTAATTTCGGACATAATTTTCATAACTGAAAATAAAAGTGAAAAAAAAGTGAAAATGATTGTTTTATTTTCATATAGTTTATTAATTATTAACGAAATTTTTTCGTGATATTTAAAGCAAAATCACTTTATAATTCAGTAACATTAATAAATTTAATTTGAGCATTTTCACACATTTTAGCATCAGTATCACTATCACCAATATAACTTAGATTTCTAATATCACCCAACTTATATTCTGCTACAATCTCTGCTATAATACCTGGATTTGGTTTAGTATAAATCGAGTTATCCATTCGGTTTGCAAGGGCATAATAGTAACGCTTAACATAGATTCCATGCTGACGTAGCATTGCATCAAATTTAACATGGAACTTTTTAAAATCCCGTTTAGTCATATAACCTTCAGCCACAAGGTACTGATTACTAATTATTATTATTTTCTTATGGCGGTTACGTTTTAAGAAAATGATTGTTTTCTTTAGTAAGACTGGGTTTACTCGTTTTTGCCACTTCAAGTCTGGATAATCAAGACATATTGTACCATCTCGATCAATCAATATTAAATCATGTTTCATTTTTCCTCTTTTCATTTAAAAAATAACGTTTTATAGATATAAATATTTTCAAAAAAAGTCAACCTAAAAACTTTAATTGGTTTCAGATTGACTTTTGAATTATTTAATTATTTGTGCAATTAACTTTGGCTTTTCAACTGCTTCTTGAGTTAAAATTATACTTTGAGAAATAATTTCAACAACTTTTTGTAGATTTTCTTCATCATTAAATTGGACTTCACACATTAAATCACCAACATTTACAAAGTCACCAATTTTTTTATGTAAAATAATTCCGACTGCCAAATCAATTTCATCATCTTTATTCATTCGACCAGCACCTAAAAGTGCAGCTGCATGCCCAAAATTAACGGCTGTTAACTCACTGATGTATCCTGATTCTTCAGCAAATAACTCCATTTTCTCTTCCGCAATTGGCATTTCTTCAATTGCATCTTCACTTGCACCTTGTGCTTGAATGAAATCTTCAAATTTACTGAATGCTTGTCCCGTTTTAATTACGTCTTCAATTGCTTCATTTGCTGCTTGAATTGTTTTAAAGTTATCCGTTGCTACAAGTAGTTCAGCAGCAAGTGTTTTGGTAACTTCCATTAAATCTGATGGACCTTCACCATTTAAAGCAGCAATTGCTTCTTCTACTTCTAGAACGTTACCAATCGCCATTCCAAGTGGTTCTTCCATTGAGGTAATGACAGCCATTGTTTTTCGACCAACACCGTTACCAATCATTACTAATTTTTCTGCTAATACTTGAGCATCTTGTTCCGTTTTCATAAATGCTCCTGAACCATATTTAACATCTAACACAATGGTACTAGCACCACTAGCAATTTTCTTTGACATGATTGATGCTGCAATTAATGGAATTGAATCAACAGTAGCAGTCACATCACGTAGTGCATATAATTTCTTATCTGCAGGTACAAGATTTTGCGTTTGACCGATGATTGCCTGACCATGTTCATTTACTTGATTGATAAATTGCTCATTACTGATTTCAACACTAAATCCAGAAAGTGATTCTAATTTATCAATTGTTCCACCAGTATGACCAAGTCCACGTCCTGACATTTTTGCTACTGCAACATTAAAACATGAAAGAATTGATGTTAAAACAAGTGATGTTTTATCACCAACTCCACCTGTTGAATGCTTATCAACTGTCGGTGCGGTAATTGAAGATAAATCAACAATATCACCTGAATTAACCATTGCCATCGTTAAATTAATTGTTTCATCATCTGACATTCCAACAAAATAAATTGCCATTAATAAAGCACTGATTTGATAATCAGGAATTGTTCCTTCTACTACCCCATTAACAAAAAATTCAATCTCTGCTTTTGTTAGTTCTTGTTGTTTTTTCTTTTTTTCAATTATTTCTAATATGTTCACTATTTCTCCTATAAAATTGTTACTTTAATTTGCATTTTTTCTTGATTAAGTAAACTAAACTCTATTTTATTTACATAAATCCGAATTGTTTTCTTACTTGCCGCTTTTAAAGTGAGTGCTTCATTTGCAGTCACGTGAATCTTATGTTCATCATCAAATAACTTTAAACTAATTCCTTTAATCGTAAAGTTAGTATCAACTTTTTTATTTTCAATAATAATTTCAATTGCATCTCTTGTTTCTTCGGTAATAATTTTACTTAATTTAGTTGCAATATATTTTTGATCACTAACTTTAAAATTCTCGGTTTTAATTTCTTTAACTGTAAACTGCTCCAGGCTAATCGTTTTGTCTTCTACGAAATCTACTGGGTCAAATTTATGAACACGATGAATTTCTACTTGCTCTGTTTCACTACCATAATGTTTACTTGCTTCAAGTAACGTACTGATTTCACCTTTCAAATTACTTAATAATTCTGCATCATTTATATTAACCTTTACATCTTCAGTTATAAATAAAACAAAAGCAGATACGGTATCTGCTCCTAACTCAAATTCACTTGGATACATTTTATAAATTTTATTTGAACTTAAAAAGAAATTCGGGGTAATCCTAATTGCTTCCTGATATGGGTTATAAATCATAAACATTTGTTTAAAAGTTTCTCCCGTTTTAGTTTTACCAATTGGTAATAATGCAATTTGGTTTACACCGTTAAATCTCATTGAGTTTCGTTTTATTTCATTAATGTATCGTTCAAGCTTTATTGGTACCTGTAAGAACATTAGATTAGTTTTACACTTGAATTGCTATCCGCATCAAGTTCTAATAATATTCCTGTACCTTTTACAACTGAATTTAATGGATCTTCAACTACATAAACAGGAACATTGATTTCTGTTTCAAGTAATAAATCAAAATTACGTAATAATGCTCCTCCACCTGTTAAAATAATCCCTTGATTATAAATATCTGATGCTATTTCTGGTTCTGTACGTTCTAATACTAATTTTGTTTCACGAACGATTTCATTAATTGATCGTTCAATTGCAACAAATGTATCTTCTTCAGTGATTGTAATTTGTTTTGGTAAACCTGTCACTTGGTCACGTCCCTTGATTTCCATTGTGTTGTTTACATCTGGATTCATAACAACACCAAGTTCAACCTTAATTTGCTCTGCCATACGGTAACCAATTTGTAATTGATATTTATTTTTAATGTGATTAACAACAT
>CAZFWW010000072.1:0-6689 GCA_964522645.1 uncultured Mycoplasmatales bacterium | reverse complement strand
GTGGGAGAATTATTGTTTTTGATTTTTCAAATGGCATAGTAATGACAGAAATCAGTCGTTTTTCAATTGAAATAGTCGGTAATGGACAAAAAAGATTAAACTTAAGCAAACTTGTTTGCGATATTGAGGAAGGTATAAAAAAAGCAACATCCAATTTTGAAAATATTGTAGGGATAGGTGTTGATACTTGGGGTGTAGATTTTGTTTGTCTTGATAAAAATGGTGAGGTTTTAGTTGATCCAATGTTTTATCGAGACAAATCCTTTATCAATGCCTTGAATAAGTATAAACATGATAATGATTTATATAATCTTTACCAAAAAACAGGAATTCAGATTCAAGCATTTAATACATATTTTCAATTTGAAGCATTAAAGGAAAACTATTCAATTTATGAGATAGAAAGATGTTTATTATTACCTGATTATCTTAACTTTATTTTATGCGGAGAATTTAATACAGAGTATTGCAATTTAACAAGTACTCAATGTTTGGATTTACATACTAAACAAATGTTACATGAAAAAGCAAAGTATTTTCCTGCTACTAAAGATAGTAGAGTACTTGGAAAACTTAATAAAGAATTGGCCAATGAACAAGATGTTTTGGTAATTTCAGTAGCAAGTCATGATACTGCATCAGCTCACATAGCAATTCCGAAACTTAATTCAAATACAGCATTCTTATCATCAGGAACTTGGTCATTATTGGGGGTAGAGGTTGATAACCCTGTAATTAATCGTGATACTTATAAGTATAATTTTACAAATGAAGGTTGTTATAATCAAAAGTATCGTTTTCAAAAGAACATTATGGGGTTATGGATGATTGTTAATGTAGCCCGTGAAATTAAAATATCAGATTATGAAAAATTATCTGAAATGGCAGAAAAATCAAGTTGTAATACAATTGTTAATGTAAATGATAAATCCTTTTTTAATCCTAAATCAATGATTGAAGCAATTGATAATTATATTTTTGAGCATCAACTTGAAAAACCAGAAAATAACAATGATTTAGTTAGGATTATTTATCGAAGTTTAGCAGTGAGCTATGAACAAACACTTAATGAAATTGAAACAATTTTGAACCGAAAAATAACAGAATTAATTATTGTTGGTGGTGGTGCTAATGCGCAGTTTATGAATAATGAACTTAATAAAATTAGTAGCCGAAAAATAAAAGTTTTTCCATATGAATGTTCTGCACTCGGTAATGCATTAGTTCAGGCGGTTGAAAGTGGATTTTTTCAGGATATTAGTCATGCACATAGATATATAGAAAATTATTTAGAAATAAAAATGATTGGAGAAGTAAATGGATAAAAAATTAGAATATATTGCATCAGAGGCAATTAATAAATTAAAAAATACTGAAATATCAATTCATTGTTGGCAAGTAGATGATGTAGCCGGTTTTGAATTAGATACAAAATTAACTGGAGGCATTCAAGCAACAGGAAATTATTTTGGAAAAGCACGAAATAAAAAAGAAGTTTTTCAGGATTTAGAGTTTATTTTTAGCCAATTAGGAGGAAAATTTAGATTAAACTTACATGCCTCTTATTTAATAAGTACTAATTGTCATGATCGTAATGAAATTGAGTATGAAGATTTTATTGAATGGGTAGATTTTGCTAAGAAAAATGATGTTAAGATTGATTTTAACCCAACTTTTTTTGCACATGAAAAATCTATTAGTGGTTTTACGTTATCAAATGAAGTGGAAAGCATTCGCCAGTTTTGGATAGAACATGGTAAGCGTTGCTTGAAAATAGCTGAGAAAATTGCTCAAGAACTCGACGATATTTGTCTTTTAAATATTTGGATTCCTGATGGTTCAAAAGAAGTTCCGACTAATCGCTACCGTCATCGAGAAATTTTAAAGAAATCACTTGATGAAATTATTGGAATTGAATATAGTAAAGAACGTGTTGCAATATCTGTTGAATCAAAAGTATTTGGAATAGGAGTAGAAAGTTACACTGTTGGATCACATGAATTTTATATGCAATATGCAAGTAGTAGGGGAATAAATTGCTTGATTGATACAGGTCACTATCATCAAAGTGAAAATGTTGCAGATAAACTATCTTCTTTATTAGTATTTAATGATAAAATTGCTTTACATTTAACTAGAGCTGTTCGTTGGGATAGCGACCATACATTAATTCGTAATCAAGAATTAACAGAAATTTGTGATGAAATAACACGGTTAGGAATTGAAAAGTTTTATTTAGGACTTGATTGGTTTGATGGAAGTATTAATCGTTTGTTTTCTTATATTTCAGGAGTAAGGAATTTACAAAAAACACTATTAAAATCAATGATGAATAATGAACTTCATAATGTTATTAATATTAAATCAGAATCAAATGCAATCCTAAGATATGAATTTTTAAAAGATAATTTTGATTTAAATCAAATATGGAAAAAATATTGTGAAGAAACAAAGACTAAATCTGATGTTGATGTGTTAGTAGCAATTGATGAGTATGAAAAAAATATTTTAAAGGAGCGAAATTAATGAAAGAATTACAATTTTTCAAGAAATTTATTCACACAATGCTTAAGGGAGATGATTTGAATTGGCATGAACGAAATTCAGGGAATATGAGTTACCGTTTAACTGATAAGGAAGTTTATGATGCAAAAAAATACTTTAAAAAAAGTAAGAGTCAAGAATTGAAATTTAAAGTTCCGGAATTAGCTAATGAAGTATTAATGATTACAGGTTCAGGAAAATACTTTATGAATGCCGAAATTGACTTAAAAGAAGTTGTTGGATTAATTAAAATAGATGAAGAGGGAAAAACATATAAAATTGTATATGGATTTGAAAAACAATCATTACCAACAAGTGAATTACCTACCCATTTATTAATTCAACAATCATTAAAATTAAGTAATACAAAAGAACGTACTGTTTATCATGCCCATCCTACTTATTTAAATATATTAACATATGTTTGTGAACATGATTCATATAAATTTTCAGCAAATTTATGGAAAGGTGCAACAGAAGCGAGTGTATTTATTCCCAAAGGAGTTGGAGTACTTAAATGGATGATGCCAGGTAGTGTTGAAATTGGTTTGAAGTCATGCGAAATGTTGAAGGAATTTAATATGATTTGTTGGGTTCATCATGGTGTGTTTGCAACGGGTTTAAATCCAGATGATACTTTAGGAATGATTCATGTTGCCGAAAAAGCTGCGGAAATACATTATAAAACCAATACTTCTAATTTATCAATTGTAAGTACTATTATGAAAGAAGATATAATTTATTTATTAAATACATTTGGAATAGTAGGGAATCCTAAAGTAATATCTAAGTTATAAATATATGCGAAAATTAATAAAAAAAATACGTAATCATTATAATCAAGAGAAATGGAATTTTATAGTGGATTATTTTGATCCAGCTAGTGGCTTGAAAATAATTGTTTATAACAGTGAATATTTAAAGATGCTTGATGAAGATTTAACTGAAATATGGTCTCGAAGGCTTATAAACCTTGAAAAAGTTAGTATTAAAGCATATGAATATTGGTCAATAAAATGTATTGATGTAATAATGAAAAATGGGAATATGGTTTTAAGTTCGACAGGATACCCCTTAATTGTTAATGGTATTCAAAACCGATATCCAGAGTATCCTGCCCCAACTATTTTTTCAATGGAGATAAAAAATGGTTGTAGTGTTTTTCATATTACAATTGAAAAAGGGAATTTTGAAGCCGTGCAATTATATGATGAATATGGACATTTGTTATATTATGGTCACGATGATAATTTTGAAATAAATGTTTATGGACATGATAAACGCTTTTTTCAATTGAAATCGCATAGTGATATTAAAATCAAAAATTTAAGTATCATTTCGCAAATTAACCAACAAAAATTAATAATTGTTGGTGATTCAACTGCAGCAAATCATATTGATTATGTAACAAAAGGTTATGGTCAAGTTTTAGCAAGTAAATTAAAAATTCCTTTAGTAAATCTTGCATATCCAGGTAGAAGTTTACGCAGTTTTACTGATGAAAAGCGTTTTGAATTGATGTATGATGCATTAAATAAGGAAGATATTGTTTTATTTGCTTTTGGTCATAATGATGAAAAAAGAAATTATTTTGGTTGTAATCCAGTCAAATTTTGTCATCAGCTACAAGATCATAAAAAAATGATAGAAAAAAAGGAAGTTAAGCTATTTATTATAACTCCTTTGAGTCGTCGTTGCATTTTAAATCAAAAGTTTGTTAATACTCATTTTGATTATCAACAAATAATTATTAATCATTTTAAAAAAGAACAAATAATTGATCTAACTGGTTATTCACTTGGTTTGTTAAGGAACTTAGGTGCAGAAAAAAGTAAGGATATATATGTTCACAGTATAATACTTGAAATTATGGATAATACTCATCTTTCATTATTGGGTGCTGATGTAATAAGTGATTATCTCTTAAATGTATTAAATGAAAAGCAACTATTTATTAAATAATAGTTGCTTTTTTAGTGATGAAAAATTAAATATTAATCATTTTTCCAGATTGAAAAGATTTGATGTATAGTAGTGGTTTATCTTCAGTATCTTTGGAAATTTGTTCAATAACAAACACAGCCTCATGGTCATCTAAATCAAGTTTACTCAGTAAATATTCTTGAGGGATTACCGCCGAATAAAATCGTGAAGCGGAAGTTAAGTTATCATCAGCATGCTTTGCCATAAATCGGTGAATTGACCCTTCGAGTTCATCTTCCTTGTAGTTGTTTAAACGATCTTTAGGAATATAGGCTACCTCAAAAGAAACACGGCGATCATTAATGACTCTCGTTCGTTCAACTTGAAGAATTGGGTCATTAACAGAAATCATTAAATTATTTGCAATGTTTAAGTCAGCAAATCGATGTTTTACAATGGTATCAGATATTTGCGGACTAAAGCCTTTTAAGATTGCTAGTAATGTGTATCCTGCAAGATACTGATTATTAATAATTTTATTTTGGCGATAATCTTTAACAAAAATTCCTGAACCTTGTCGTGAAACAGCAACATCCATATCCTTTAAAATTTGATATGCGCGACGAACAGTCATCTTTGAAGTTTGATATTTTTCAATTAATTCGATTTCACTTGGTAACCGATCACCAGGCACAATTTTCTGGTCCAAAATTCCCTCAATAATATCATTTGCAATTTCCTCATATTTATACATATTAACTCCTTTTATAAATATAGTATATACAAATTTTAAGAATATTATAAAATAAATGTCAAAATAACTAGATTAGTATATACAGAAAACAAAAGTTGTATATACTAATGAGTTAAAAAGGATATAGTTGTATTGACAAGTTGAATGAATGTTGTTAAGATGGGAGTGTAAACATTTTAAGTAGGAGGATGAATGGTAAAAATATTTTTAGTAACTCATGGCAAAACAGCATCAGGATTAATGGATACACTATCAATGTTTATTGGTGATGTTAAAGATGTTACAGTGTGTAGTTTAAACGATAATGGACATGAGCAGTTTAAAGGAGAATTAAAAACATTAATTTGTAAAAATAAGGATCATGAAATGTTGATTTTAACTGACATCTGTGGTGGCAGTCCATTTCAAATATGTTTACAATTGAAATTAGAAATGCAATTAAAAGCAGAAATAATCTCTGGAGTAAATATTCCAATGTTATTAGAAGCATATTTAAATAAAGATTTAAGCTTAGATGAATTAACCCGTAAGGCATTATTAGGTGGGGAAAATGGAATTATTCGTGCAAAAATTGAAGAAAAAAAGTCAGAAGATGATGAATAAAAAAAGGAGAAAAAATGGAATTACAATTATGGCAAATTATAATATTATCACTATTAGCAGCATATGCTCAATATGATGGGTTACATGCGCTTACAGGAATCGTAAAACCTGTAATTATTGGAGCAGTAACGGGATTAATAATGGGAGATTTACAAATGGGACTATTTGTAGGTGGAACTATTAATTTAATGGCACTGGGAATTGGAAACTTTGGGGGTGCAAGTATTCCTGATTACATGACTGCAACAATGTTAGGAACAGTTTTTGCAATTACAAGTGGTCAGGGTGCAGAATTTGGAGTGACACTTGCAGTACCAATTGGTGTACTACTAGTTCAACTTGATGTGTTTGCAAGATTTTCAAATTTATTTTTCCAAAAGCGTGCAGATAGAGCATTTGAGCGTCGTGATTATGACAAGATAATTACATGGAATCGCTTAGGTGTTGTTTGTTGGGGACTTTCACGAGCAATTCCCGTTTTTATTGGAATTACGTTAGGACCTGAAGTAGTAACAAAAATTGTAGAAATTATGCCACTAGTATTGATAAATGGGATGAAGACAGCAGGTGGATTACTTCCGGCACTTGGTTTAGCAATTTTGCTTAGATATATGCCACTGAGTGAAAATGTCTCATATGTAATTATCGGATTTGTATTAGCAGCATTTTTAAACATGAGTATTCTTGGAATTAGTTTAGTCGGTTTAGCAATTGCTTTATTAATTTATCGTAATGCTGAGGAGAAAGATAAAATGGGACAAGTTGTACCACTAAATACAAATTCTATTGAAATAGAAGGGGATGAGTAAGATGAAGACACAAAAAAATAAAGTATTTTTAAATTGGTTATTTACAAATTCAACAG
>CAZFWW010000071.1:0-7076 GCA_964522645.1 uncultured Mycoplasmatales bacterium | reverse complement strand
AAGATGAAACAATTGAGTTTAAAGTTTCTGAAATTGTTTCTGATCCAATGAATGCACGTGTTTACATTGAAGTTGATCGTCTTCAAGAAATATTAGACGTAGAAGATGATTTTGTAAATGCTGAAATGGGAGTTGGAAAATCAAAAGAAGATTTGCAAGAGTTTGATGAGAATGTTAACTATATCAAATATTCAGATATTGCTGAGAAAATTGAAGAGCAGATGTCAATTGTATACACAATGGTAGCAATCATTGCCGTAATTGCTGCAGTAGTAGCAGTAGTAACACTTATTACAATTACGATAATAATAATTAATAACAACCGTAAGACAATATCGGTTATGAAAGTTCTTGGTTATACTAATCGTGAAATTAAGAAGATTATTACAGCACCGTATCGAATCATTTTAATTACCATTTAT
Source organism: uncultured Mycoplasmatales bacterium (assembly GCA_964522645.1). GTDB lineage: Bacteria > Bacillota_I > Bacilli_A > UBA3375 > UBA3375 > CAZFWW01. The sequence continues at coordinate 6,654 of CAZFWW010000071.1, read as the reverse complement.
TTTGGAAGTATTCCACTTATTCAGCAGTTAATTAACATGTTAATTGAATCAGCTTTTGCCGATGCTGATTTTCAAATTAATGTAATGATTGATCTTAAGTTTGCAATGTTAGGATTTTTAGTGATTTATGGTATTTATGAATTTAGTATGTACTTTGCATACCGTGTAATCAAGAAAATAAAATTATCAGAAAGTTTAAAGACAGATGAATAAAGTTGTTAAAAATCAAGAATAATCTTGATTTTTTAACACAGATATATATTTAATTTAAAGACAGGGTGATTTTTATATGGTAAAATATGGTAAAGTAAAGGATTGGAGTGAATATGATTAGAATCTTAAAATTAATAATAGCCTTTACAATATCAATTTGGTTAACAATTTACTTGCAAGACTCATATATAATTCGAGTAATAACGCAAATTATTGGGGTTGTTTCGTGGATTGCAATCTTAGCAAGTGATCAAGAATTTTATTTTAAAACAACATGGCTAATTATTATTTTAATTAATCCATATGCAGGACTTGTTTTATACATTGCATTTGGTTTTGATTATCGCTCAAAGCGTGTTTATACAAGAAAAATCAAAGGTGAAGAACGTTTTTTCAAATATAAAGATTATTATGAAGAGGATGAGGAAAAAGATTACTGGCAAAGAATATTACATAATTTAGGTCAGAAAAAAATTTATGAACAAAATAAACTTACGCTACTAGAAGATGGAGAAATTAAATTTAAGGAATTAATCAAGCAAATTGAAAATGCTCAATCTTATATTCACCTTGAATATTATATAATTCGTGAATCAATTATTTGGTTTGAAATAGTTGAACTTTTGAAGAGAAAAGCAGATGAGGGTGTAAAAGTACGAGTTCTTTGTGATGGTGTTGGTTCGCTGAGGTTATCACAAAAGCAACTTACTAATTATCGTAATAATGGCATTGAGATGTATAAATTTTCTGATGTGAAAAATCCAGCGTATAATGATAAATTAAATCTTCGAAATCACCGAAAGATTGCCGTTATTGATGGAAAGTATGGATTTGTTGGTGGAATAAACATTGGTGATGAATATATTGGAACCAGTGAAAAATTCGGAACTTGGCATGATACCCATTTAATGATTCAAGGTGAAGGGATTAGAGAACTTGCTTTAACTTTTGCAAAAGATTGGTATTATGAAACAAAAGAAGATATTTTAACAAATCAAGAGGATGTATATTTTAATTTCCCCGATCAAGGTGGTAATGATAACGTACAAATTTTATCAAGTGGTCCAGATAATAAAGAATTTTCAATAAAAGATGTATACTTTAAGTTAATTACAAGTGCTCGAAAAGAAGTTGTAATTATGACACCATACTTAGTACCTGATTATGAACTTTTACGTGCAATGATTACAGCTGCTAAGAATAAAGTAAAGATAAAGATTGTTGTTCCTGGTAAACCGGATAAGTTTGTGGTTGGAGTAATAAATCGTTCTTATTATGATGATTTGCTTTTAGCAGGAATTGAAATTTATGAAGTTAAAAAAACGTTTGTACATTCAAAAGTAATGATTGTTGATAATGAACTAGCTGCAATTGGGACTACTAATTTGGATTTTCGTAGTTTTAACTTAAATTTTGAAGTTACAGCATTTACGGAAAGTACACCTGTTATTTCCAAATTACAAGAAATTGCAAAAATAGATTATGAGAATAGTCACAAAATAGATTATGAAGAATGGCAAAATCGAACAATTTTCACTCATTTACTGAGAAAAACAATTCAACTGTTCGCCCCATTCTTTTAAGGAGAAAAATGATTAATATTGCAAAGCACATTCAAATGACAAAAGCATTTCACCTTAAAAATGAATTTCAAGTTGGAGTATGTAGTCAAATCGAGATGTTTGAACGAAATAATTTGTTATTAGAGGAATTAGGTGAATTACAGACAGAAATTCTTGCTCATAATAATGAGTTAATTAAAACTGAAGCAATTGATGTATATTATATATTAATGGGCAATCTAGTAGCATTTGGTTTTGAGGATTTAAATGAAATAACTATTGAGGAGTTTAATTTTAGTAAATTATTATTTTGTAGTTCAAAGTTAGCTCAAGCAACCCGAAAACGATTTGAAAATGATTATTTAATCGAGTTTATTAATTTGCACCAACAAATGATTGGACTAATACATGGTCTTTTTGCCAATCAAATTGAGTTTGACCAATACTATAAATCATCTCATGAAAAATCAATGAATAAAAAACGTAGAAAAATTGGTGATACATACGTTGTTTCTAATTTTAATCAGAACTGAAAGCAAAGTAATTGCTTTCGGTTTTTTTTATAATTTTGAATTATCGTTACAAGGTAAGTTTTAGTAAAATACTCTAAGATCAGTGGTGAAGCCCACGTGTTTGCCACATGATTATGATAAAATATCTATATATTGAGTTGTAATATATTATTATTTAATTTAACATTTTGAAATTAGATAATGTGATTTTTAAATTTGAAGCATAAATATCATGAGAACAAATTGTTAGATGAATTATCGGTACTCACAAATATAAAAAACTAATTGACAACTATTGGATAAAAATGGGAGAAAAATAATCTGTTGTGGTAACTTTAAGTGTTGTGAGTAGATATTTAATTAATTTGCTGATTTTATTTAAAATAACATAAAATGGGTAAGAACATGAATCGAAAAATTAAAAGTATTTAAGGAGAAGAAATGAAAAAAGTTTTTTTAGGATTAATTGTTATTATAGTTTTAGTACTTGGATTTTACATTGTAAATAAACCAACAATTTATAACATTTCAGATGATTTTGCAGAAATTAATACATCAAATATATATGTGAAAGCTCCCAAAGTATCGTTTGTATTTGAAATTATCACAAATTTAGATGAGTTTGATTTTGAAATACATGGATTAGAAAAAGAAGAATACAAAACTGAAATTATTCCAAGTGATGTTAAGATTGAGCCTTTTCATGTATTATTAATTGATGGTTATAATAAATGGTCTGACTTAGTACTCGAAGATGAAGATGAATTAGATTATATAGAAAAGATTACAGAAAAGGTCGAGAATAAAAAAATTAAATTTGATGATAGTATTCAGAAATATTACGTAGCAGTTAATGTGAATTCATCAGCACAAAAAGAAATTAATGAGGTTAAAATTAAAGGTGATGATTTTGAAAAGTCATTTAACTTAGGTGAAATTACCAATGAAGACGGGATTTATGAACAAAAGTCAAATTATTTAGAAGAATATGTTCCAGAAGACGTTGAGGAAATAGTTTTACATACGATGACAAGGCAAATTGATAAAGATACTGCAACAACAAAAGAGTTAGAAAGATATTTTAAGGTCTTAAAGAATGGGAGAATTAAAGCAATTAATAATCAACAGGATTTTACTTCGTATCAAGATTTAGAAATATTAGTTACTAGTGGCGATGTTCAAAAAAGATATACCAATTTGGATGAAGAATTAAGTATTAATGTTGGTGATGAAATCAAGGTGACTCTAACGCCAGTGATTGCACAAAAAGTTGATTTTTCCGGTGAAATAAGTTATGAAATAGAGTTTGCTGATGGAAATATTTATGAATTTAAAACACCATATATGGAATCGGGAATTGCTGCAGAAAATGTTATGCTTCAAAATCACTTTGGGGTAAACTTCGATCCAATCTTTGACTATTTCGTTAATTTGGAGGAATAATGAAAAAAATTAAATTTTTTGTAACAATCATTACATGTATTTTAATTGTAATAGTATTAATTGTTTCTATTAGTAATACAAACGCAGTAATCAATAGTGACAATAGTATGAATAATAGAAATAACAATGTATTAGGAGAAAACCTTCAAATCAATACTGGTAATATTATTGAAGAAGAGGAAGTTAAAATTAAAATAGCATCAAAAGCAATTGAATATATTAATTGTAATGATTGTCAGTATTTACCAATTCAAAAATACAAAGAAGAAGAAGAACTGTTTTTTAAAAACGAGTTACTTTTTAAAACAAGTAAAACTAATTATTATAGTAAATTTCCGGGAAAAGTACTTGGATATTACGAGAACACTGATGGTTCAATTGGAGTAAAAGTATTAAATTATGATGATTACATTTTTAAAGTTGAATTATTAAATTTAAATATTAAAAAAGGAGAACAATTAGTCTTAATTATAAATGATCAAGAATTTAGTACTGAAGTCATGGAAAGTCCAATTAGTGCAAAAGATAATTACTATGAACTAAAAAGAACAGATGGAAAATATTTGATTGATGACGAAATTATTGGAATTGTAAGGAGTAATAAAAGTTCTGAAAATGCAATATTGATTAACAACAAGTGCGTTTATAAACAAGGTGAAAAAAAATATGCAAGGATTGTAAATAAGGATGGTCAATTAATAGAAGATAGACAATTAAAGACAGGGATAACTTCTATAACTGAAACGGAAGTGTTTAATGTTGATGAAGCTGAATTTTGTAATGTAGACTTTGCTGAAATGAATAATACAATTTCTACTAATAATTCAATTTTTGAAAATGAGGATTATAATGATTAAGTTGCTGGGAATCAAAAAGTTTTTTGATCAGAAAAAAATTATCGACATTAATCTTTCCGTAAAAACAAATGAATTCATATCAATAGTAGGTAAAAGTGGAAGTGGTAAATCGACACTACTAAATATTTTAGGATTAATTGACTCTGAGTACAAAGGTGAATATTATTTTAATGGACAAAAAATTAATCAATTAGATAATATGGCAGAATTAAGATTAAATGATATTGGTTTTATATTTCAATCGTATAATTTAATAGATGGTCTAACCGCGCAAGAAAATATTAAGTTACCATTAAAATATAAAAAAGAATATGATGAAAAAGATATAGAAAAATGGTTGGAAAAAATTGTCCAAAGATTGAATATAAAACACATATTAGATAAAAAGGTTAATGTATTAAGTGGTGGTGAAAAGCAAAGGGTTGGTATTGCCCGTGCCTTAATCCTTAAGCCCAAGGTGTTATTAGCTGATGAACCAACAGGTAATTTAGACTTAGAGAACACACAATACTTTTTAGAACTAATGTATGAAATGAAAGAAATAACTACAATAATAATGATAACGCACAATTTAGAACTAGCACTAAAAGCTGATAAAGTATATGTTCTAGAGAATGGAGAATTACATGAAAAAAAATGATTATTTTTCATATACAATTTCTTTAATAGTATCATTAACAATTTTATATTTAACGTTTTTTATTATAGATTCAAATTTTATTACAACTAATCGCTATTTATTAAAAATTCCGAATGATATTATTTATATCCATAATGATGGCAGTCAAGAAATTGAGAAATTCATTGTAACTGAAGAAGCTAAAGGAAACATTTTAACAACTCAATATGATCAATATATAATTGAAAATGAAAAAACAAAGTATAGAATTATAAATGTGGAAAATGATACTTTAAATAATTTTCCTTTAATTGGTTATGGACAAGACGGAGTATTAAATAATATTAAGTGTGTGGAGGGTCAAATATTTAATTCAGAAATGAATAACTCCTCTAAATATACTTTAATTGATGAACAAACAAAAGAAAAACTATTTGGTTCAGAGAAAACAGTTATTAATAAAGACATTATGTTGCCGGATAAAATGGGGGTATACGATGAGTATAAAATAATTGGTGTATATGAAAATATAGATGAAAACAGCGAAGCAAAACAACTCAATTTTATTAAACTAAATGATTTTTCAAGTGGTATTGCAACGACACTTATTATTAAAGGAGAGTTACCTATAATCAACAATATGTATAGTTATCTGAAAAATGATTTGAATTATAATGTAGTATCATCATATGTAGAGAAACTAATAGTTAATGATGAATATAATAGAATGATTGTAATAAAAATATTATTAGGATTAATTGTATCAATAATTTTATTTATGACACTTTACTCATCAATATCAATGATTATTTATAAAAAAGAAAAAATAATTGCAATTAAACTAGCCATTGGTGCAAACGAAATAGATATTTTAAAAGAAGAATTATATCCACTAACTAAATATTTATTTTTATCAATAATTATCAGTTTAATGTTGAGTATAACTATTATATATACGTATTCATTTTTTTCAGAACACTTTAGTGTATACTTAACCTTAATGAGTGTAATAGTTTCAAATATTATTGTACTAATTTATTTTATTTGGATTGTGTTAATTTTATTTAACAATATTTTTAAAATAAATATTATTGAAATCTTAAAAAATGAATAGGATGTCTATATGTTTTACACGATAAATAAAAATAAACTCTTTAATCGAGTTTATTTTTTATTTGTTACAGAACATGGGGTGTGCTATTTTTGGAAAAAAACTTGCAATTATTTTAAAGAGTGTTATAATACTCTTGTGACATAACATGGGGTGTGCCAAAAAATACAAATTGTTACAGAACATGGGGTGTGTCAAAATATTGTTATTAAATTGACAATATTACAATTTTAAAGTATAATCAAACCGGGTATTTAAGACAAAGATAAATAACCTTAAAAGAAAAGAAAATGAAAGGAGCCAAAATGCCTACAATTAATCAATTAGTAAGAAAAGG
>CAZFWW010000070.1:0-7146 GCA_964522645.1 uncultured Mycoplasmatales bacterium | reverse complement strand
CCTGTTTCTTCTTCAATTTTAATTGCAATTTCTTCAAGTTTATCGTTTTCAATTACTTTCATCTCTTCAAATGCAATGTTTAATTGTTTTGTACTATCTTCATCTAAAGGTTCAAAGTTAGAAAATTCTTCGATTTCAATACTACTATTTTCTTCTTCTAAGTCATTTTCGATTTGAATTGTTGCATTTTCAAAATCTAATGCCTCCGTATTAATTGTTAAATCGTTAAAGATTTCATTCGACTCATTTAAATCAAATATTGTTTGTTCTTCCAATTCAACTAATCTATCCGTTTGTTGGCCTTTAAATAAATCTGTTCCTTTTTTATCTTCCATGTCTACTCCCTTCTATTACAATAAATTATTAAATTGTTCAAAACTTACAATTGATAATTTTACTTTCAAGTTATCACCTTTTTCAATTACCCCTTTTTCCGCAATTTGAATTTTGGAGATAGTTGGTTTAAGTGCTTCATCCAGTAAACTAATAATTTCTTCTTCGGCAAATTCATGAACTTGTACTTTAAACTCATTAATATTTAAGTTCTGACGTTTTAATTCTTCAAAAATATATGTAAAATAATCAATTAGAATTGTTGTAAAACGATTAATTATCTCATTTATATATATACCTTCAACTAATTCCGCATCATATTTATATTTTTTTAGTGGGAAGTAACGCATTAAAAATACTACTGCTTCTTCACTTGCATCAGCTCCATATTGTTCTTGTAATGACTCATATACTGATTCAAATATTTTTCTAAATCCCCATTTGATATTAAATTGTTTAATGTTATCATCTTGATTTACGATAAAACTAATCTTTTCCGTTCCAATTTCCATTAGTCCTTGAGCAGGTTGTAATTCTATTTCTTCTTTTAAGATATAACCACCGATACGTGTTTCAATTACTCTAAACTCACTTCCTTGAATCAACGTAATCAAGTTATAATATGTTTCTGAGTCAGCAAAAATTACTTCACCCGTAATTGTTAACTTATCCATTGTCATACCAACTGGCTTTTTAACTTCTTTTTCTAAGTCTTTAACCAATTTTTTCATGTTAAAGTTTATTACACGATAACCATTTTTCGCAACTTCATCGTTTAAAATATGATCATACATCTTCTTCATATCTCGGCGTTCAATTGTATGGTTTTCTGGAAAATCAAATGTATATGACTTTCTTGTATAATAATATGACTCTGGATCAAATACTAGGTATAGTTCATTTGCAGATTTACCAGTAATTTGCTTTGTCTGTTCTAAAACTTCCTTTACTTTTAAAGAAATTTTATCTTTTTGTAAATCCGATGTGATTTCATTTAGATTTACTTTATCAATTAGTCGATCGAATAGTAAAAATGGCTTACCTTCTTCGACAGTATAAACCATAATTTTAATTTCATAGTTGTTATAACTAAAAACTGTATACATTTTTTTCTTCATTATACCTCTTTGTATTTATTTTACTATATTTTTATCATTTTTTTCTAAAAATTCTACAATTTCTTTAATAAAATCATTATAATTTTCTAAATATGCGTAATGTCCGCCATTTGGAATGATTTTTAATTCAGAATCAAAAATTAAATTATTCATTTTATAGCCATCACTAATTGGTGTAGCATCGTCATTTTCACCCCAATATAATAAAGATGGAACTTCGATTTTAGATAGTAAATATGTTAAATCTTCGTTTACAACCTTTATTAATGTTTCTTTCATTACTAGAGAAGCATTTTTATAATCTGATGATCCTGATGTATTTAGTAAATCATCACGATATTGGAAATAAAATGGTGTCCTTGTTAAAAATTTCATCCACTTATAGTGTAGAACCTTTAAACGATATTCCATTGTTCGTTTTGGTTTGATTCCTGCAGCACCTGTTAACACAATATTTTTAATATTACGATTTTTCGCTGCATAAATTATTGATATCCTTCCACCAAAGGAGTGACCTATTAATGTCGGATTTATAATGTTATTTTCTTTAATAAAAGTGTCAACTACTTTTTCGTAATCATAAATATCCATTCCAAACTCAGGTTCTTCGCTTAAGCCAAATCCTGGCAAATCAATTGCCCATACACAATAATCTGCTTTTAAAATGTTAAATATTGGTTCAAATGCTTCGGCACTTTGTCCCCAACCGTGTAATAAAATAATGGGTTCTCCTGTTCCTTCACAAGCATAACTTATATTTATTCCGTTTATTAATTTTGTATATTTATTCATATGTTCACTCTTTCTGTGTTTATTACTACGTTATTATATCAAATTTTCGGTTATTTTAGCGTAAAGATATCAAAAAAAGTAATTATTTTTATAAACTAGCAAATTGATACATATTTTACCACGTTTTTTCATTTTTAATTTTCATAAAAAAAACTAATTTAATAAAATTAGTTTAGTAAATATTTTATTTTTTATTTAATAAATAATCAATGTGGATTGAAGCGGTCATTACATTTAAATGAGCCGTCTCACTACGCTGAATATTATTTTGATTACAAAGGGAATTTAAAAAATCATTTTGCTTCTCAGTCATCTTTCTTTGCATGTCATGATTAATCAATTCATAGATAAATTCACTTTTTAGCATCGCTAATTGCTTAATAAATACTTTTGTTGTAATTTCCACATCATAATCAGCACGGTGATGACTATCTTGCTGATATTCAACTCCAAACATTTCTGTTAGTACTGCTAACTTATAACTTTTTTGTTCTGGATAGATTGTTTTTGCCAAATTAATTGTATCTAAGTAAATTGGACCAAAAACTGCATTTTTTGTTTCTAAATAATAATTAATTAAAAACCCTAAATCAAACTTTGCATTTTGAGCCACTAAAACACAATCATCAATAAATTCAAAAAAGTCATCCATTACATCATCAATTTGTTCACCCTTTTGTTCTAATAACCCCTCAGTAATTGAGGTTAAATTCACAATAAACGGATCCAGTGTTTCCTTTTTATATAATTTAACAAAGCGATGAAACCTTTCGATTTCTGTTCCATCACTAGTTACTTTTTGAGCAGCAATTTCAATAATTTGGTCCTCACTTGAACTTAATCCTGTTGTTTCTAAATCAAATATTACAAAATGATTTTTTGTCACTTCTAAACTTGCCATTTTATTCTCCTAACAATTCTGTATACAATTTATCTAAATTAGTTGTCTGTTCTTCAATTTCTGCTTGAATCACTGATAACTTTTGCCAATCACTATATACTTCTTCTTTTAATACTTCTGCTTCTAATTCTAAAATTCTCGCTTCAATAGTTTCGATTTCACGCTCGATTTTCTTTGTACTCGTCTTTTTTGCTCGTTTTTTCTTTACTTGTTTTTTTACCTTTTCAACTCGAACAGTTTTCACTTCACTTTTATATTGTAAATAATCTTCATAATTACCTTCATAAATATGATAATCATTTTGGTCAATATAAAAAATCTTATCTACAATCTCATTAATAAAGTAACGATCATGGGAAATTACGATTAATGTTCCTGTATATTGTTTAAGTACTGATTCCAACTCAAATTTAGCACTTAAATCCAAGTGGTTTGTTGGTTCATCCATGATAATCAAATCATAACGCTTCAGCACAAACATCGCAAAAATTAAACGAACTTTTTCACCACCACTTAATACACCAACTTTTTTATATACATCTTCTCGTTTAAATAAAAATTTAGCTAAGTGCTTACGGATTTGAGTTTGACTTTCTTGTGGCATCAATTTTTGAATAACATCATAAATAACAGCATCATTTTCAAGTCCTGTTTGTTCTTGTTCAAAATAACCAATTTTAATTTTCGGATGAACTACAACCCGACCACTTAGTGGTTTTATTTCTTTAGTCATTGTTTTAATTAACGTACTTTTTCCAGCACCATTTTCACCAATAATTCCGATTCGGTCTCCACCTTGAACAGTAAAATCAACGTTTGAAATAATTGGTTCTTCATAACCAATATCTGCTCCTAGCAAATCCACATATGGTGCTTTTTTTAAGCGAAAACCTTCAATTTCAAATTGAACACGTTCATTATTCTTGAGTGGCATTTTAATCAGTTCCATATTTTCTAATTTCTTTTTTCGGTCTTTCACTTGACCAATTTTCGAATCTCGTTTGCGGTTTTTTTCAATATATTCTTCTAAAACTTTAATTTCTTGTTGTTGGTTTAAATAACTATTCATTTGATATTCATAGCGACGTTCTTTTTCGGCAATATATTTTGAATATGCCATATTATATTGATGTGAAGTGTTATGCTCAATTTCAATTATGCGGTTACATACTCGTTCTAAGAAAAAACGATCGTGACTTACAATTATAACTCCACGAGCTTTAAGACGTAAATAGTCTTCTAACCATTCAATTGTTTTGGTATCTAGATGGTTTGTTGGTTCATCTAAAATTAAAAAATCTGGATCTTCTAAGATTAACTTTACTAGTGCTATACGGGTTTTTTCTCCACCTGAAAATTCTGTAATCTTTTTATTATACTGGTCTTCATCAAAACCAAAAATCGAAAACATTTTTTTAATTTTATTGTCAATTTCATAGCCACCCATCTGTACATATTTTTCTTCGATTTTTCCGTATTCTGCAATTAAATCTTGATCAGTACTAAAGTCTTCATTCATTAAAATATCCTGCATTTGTTCTTCAAGATTTATAAATTCCTTTTTTACTTCATCCATTTCTGCACGTAATGTATTTGTTGGCGTCAATTGTTTTTCTTGTTCTAAAACTGCAATTTTATGCTTTCCAATTTTCACCTTTCCATCAGTTGCATATTCATCATTTTCAATTATTTTTAAAAGCGTACTTTTTCCAACCCCATTTGCACCAACTATTGCTAATTTATCATTTTCATTTACAGTAAAGCTGACATTTTCAAATAAATAATCTTGACCAATTATCTTACTAACATTTTCAACTGTTATCATTTATTCCTCGCGTTTCTGTATAATAAGTATTACGATATTTTTTTACTGCATACTGATAAATTTCTTTTGCTTCTTGCGGATCTTCACTAAAAATTAAAATTGTTGGGCCAGATCCAGATACCATAATGCGATTTGAATAAGCACTTTGAATATATTTAATCATCTTTTCAATCTTTGGTTCTAGTTTGCATGCTGTTTTTTCTAAATCATTATGAAGTTTATTAACAAAATCACTATAATCTGTAAAATTTAAAACTTGATTAATATCTTGTTGAGTTGCTTCAATTTGATGATTTTTATAAACATGTGGTGTACTCAGTGCTACTCCTGGATTGACAACAGTAATATAAGATTTAGGAATTTCTTGATTGATTAACTCAATTTGTTCTCCACGACCAGTTGCTCGTGCAAGGCGAGAGTAGATACAATACGGAACATCACTTCCTAATTCTTGACCAATATCAGCCATTTGTTTTTCACTAAGTTCAAGATTATACATACGATTTAAGCCACGAATTACTGCTGCTGCATCACTGCTTCCTCCGGCCATTCCGGCTGATACTGGAATTACTTTATGAATTGTAATTTTAATATTATCTTTAATATTAAATTTATCTTTCATTAATTTATATGCTAGATAAGCCAAATTTGTCTCCTTTTTAATAAAAGGTGCACGCTGACAAATGACAGCATCTTCATCAGCAATCTCCAAAAATATTTTATCATGTAGCATAACTGAATCCATTAAAAAGTCAACTTCATGGTATCCATCTTCTCTTTTGTTCACCACATTTAATACTAGGTTAATTTTCGCATATGCATTTTCAATTATCATAATGCCCTCCATTCTAAAAATAATCCTGGTTTACCTTTATAGTAATTTTTCAGTTCACGGATTGTTTTAAATCCTTGTTGATAGTATAAGTTGATGGCTACTACATTTGTACTTTCAACTTCTAAAATAATATTCTTTTGCTCATTTTTTAATTTTGCAATTAATCTAGTTGCTATTCCTTGTTTTTGGTAATTTGGATGAACTGCAATCATATAAACATCAAAACTTTCTTGATGTTCCTTATATGTTATATAACCAATGATTTTTTCATTATCCATTTGATATATCACCATGATTTCTTCATCATTTTGATAAATATTATCTAAATCACGACCAAAAACCTTACCCTCTAACGCTATTATTTGTTCAAAATACTTTGTTGTTTTAAACTTTTCTTTAAATAGCATCTTTAATATAATTCACCTGTAAATCCAAATAATTAACTGGTTGTATTTCTGCAAAATAATCACTTGCTAATAATTGTTCGAGATTAATTTCTGGGTCAATTAAACCTTGTTCATATTCATCTACTTTAACCAATTTTATCTCATTTTTATCAAACATATAATATTTTTTTCCTTTTGCATCAACATATATTTTTTGCTTTCCATTACTGTAATATAGTGCTTGCATTAAACCAACAGGGTAAATAGTTGCTCCGTTTATCATTGAAAGTGTTTTGGCAAATATCACTCCAACACGTAATCCAGTATAAGATCCTGGACCATTGACGACATATACTTTTTCAATGGTATTTAATTCAATTTCTAATTCTACTAATTTCTCATATAATTTTTCGGTATGATTGTTATGCCCTTGATATTTTTCACACTTAATTATTTGCTTATTATCAAATAACATTAGGTATATTTTATCTGTTGCTGTTGAAATAAATAAATTCATTATCTCCTCCTCATTTTATTATAACATGCATACGTTAAACATATGAAAATATAATAATTATTATCGCAAAAAGGTATTGAATCATTTCAATACCTCTCATTTTATTTATTTAAAAAACTGTTGCCGTACTTTGTTTCTTCACCTATTAAATAATCAACTATTGTACTTCCAATATCCATTAAAGAATCCCGTGGAGCAAAATGAATATTCTTCCCATTATTTGGATACATCAAAATTGGCACTTGCTCCCTTGTATGTTTTGCATGACCAATTGTCGGATCATTTCCGTGATCTGCACAGACAACAAGTAAATCTTGTTCATTTAACAGCGGTAATATCTGAGCCAAATACTTATCAACAACATTAACCTTTTTTACGTACTTTTCAGTATCTTGAGCATGTCCTGCCTATTCTGTTTCTTTAATATTTTTTGAAATTA
>CAZFWW010000069.1:0-7239 GCA_964522645.1 uncultured Mycoplasmatales bacterium | reverse complement strand
TATATAATTTTATCATTAATTTATATTAAATTTTTTTTTTTCGCATTCTTTGCTAGTTTTCTTCGAATATAACTTATTTTATTTTGCATTTTTCGCCGTGGAATACAATACTTTTCTACTAATTCTTCAAGCGAGAGATTATAACAATAATCATAATAAATCTGATATTCTTCTGTTGAAAGAATTTGTTTCATTAATTCATTTAGTTTTTCTTCTAACTGACTTGCTTTAACCTCTTCTTCTACATTATATGGATCTATGATAACATCGTGAAAAGTTAAATTATCTGTTAATGAATGCTCAAAAGTCAAATAATTTTTCATATCTCGTTTTTGGGCTTTTTGCATTCGTAATAATTTAATCATATGATATTCAACAAGTTGATAAACGAACGTTGAAATTTTAACATTCTTTGTTGCATCATACTTTTCCATTCCAAGCATAATTGCCATTCTGGCTTCTTGATATAAATCAATAAATTCATATGTATAAAATAGTTGTTCGTACTTTTTTACGATGTGTACGATTAAATATTCATGTTTTTTACATATCTCAACAATATTATAACTATTGTTAGATGGTTGGTTAACCAAATATCAAATTAACGGTTAATTAATCGTTGATGACATGCAATTGCCGTTGCAGTGGCAACATTAAGTGAGTTAACAGTTCCAACCATTGGGATTGTCATTCCAAAATCACAATGCTTTTTAATGTTTGCTGTTACTCCCTTATCTTCGCCACCAATTACTAATACTAATGGCGTATCAAATTTATAATCATGGACATTTACTTTACCATCCATGTCTAAATATGCTACCCAATATCCTGCTTTTTTTAAGTTTTTAATTGCGTTTGATAAATTAGTTACTCGAGTAATATCAACGTGATTTATTGCTCCAGTTGATACTTTGGCAACTGTTCCATTTAATTGGACATTTCGACGTTTATTAAAAATAACACCATTAACTCCAAATGCATCCATTACCCTTAAAATTGCTCCAAGATTATTTCCATCTTGTAATTCATCAAGCATTAAAATAAATGGATTATCAATTGCTTTATTTTTGTTAATTAATTCTTCTAACTCTAAATATTTTACAGGTGATAAGATGGCAACCACTCCTTGATGAGTTTGATTTTTTGTCATTTTATCAAGTGCTAACTTGTCTGTAAAAACATATGGAATGTTTTTCGCTTTTGCCAATTGGATAATTGACTGCACTTTTGCATCATTTTGAATATAAATTTTTGAAACTTCTTTTGTTTTAATTGAGTCTTCGACATTATTGCGGCCGAAGTAAATTATTTCTTGATTTGTTTCCACTCTATTCCTCCTCGTGTATCTTTAATTTCATAACCTAAAGTCAGAATTTCTGCTCTTATTTCATCAGCAAGTGCAAAATCTTTGGCTTTTTTGGCTACTGCTCTTTTTTCAACTAATGCTTCAATTTCACTTGGTAAACTTTTTTCTGGTTCTTTTTCATAAATTAATCCTAAAACTGTACAACCAAATTTAAATAACTGTTCACGTTCTTGTGTACTTTCTAGCTTTAAATTTTTCATCATAAATGTTAATAAATTTGCAGTTGAAAAATCATTTTCCATTATTTCAATTGCTTTGATTACTAGTGGAGATTGCATATCCAATTCTACTCCATTATAGTTATTAGCAATTTTTTGTAATTTTTCACTAATTTTTTTAGTAGACTCAATAAACTCTGCTGTCATATTTATTGGCTGACGATAATTTGTCTGTAACATTAAAAGTCTTGTTACATTCATTCCATATTGATTAACAAAGTCCTGAGCATTAACTACATTACCAAGTGATTTTGACATTTTCTCATTACCAAAATTAATAAATCCATTATGCATCCAATATTTTGACAATTGATTATTACATGCACACGACTGGGCTATTTCATTTTCATGATGAGGAAACTTAAGATCCATTCCTCCACCATGAATATCAATAGTACAAGCATCAAAAATTTCACGAATCATTACGACACATTCTGTATGCCATCCTGGTCGTCCCTTAGAAAATTTACTATCCCATTTAATCCCTTTTTCGGTTTGTTTCCATAATGTAAAATCATTCGGACTTTCTTTTTTGTTATTTACTCCAACTCGTTCACCAATTTCTACTTGATTTAAATCACGCTTTGATAATTCGCCATACTCTTCTAACATATTAAGGCGAAAATAAACATCTCCTTCAACTTCATATGCATATCCTAAGTCAACTAATTTTTCAATAAAATTAATAATTTGAGGCATGTATTTTGTTACTCGTGGTTGTTCATAATATTCTGAAATATTTAAATCATTAAGAACTTTATTAAACTTCTTTATATTATCAGCAACAACTTCCATTTCACTTCGATTTTCCAAATCAGCACGGTCAATAATCTTATCATCAACATCGGTAATGTTCGATACATATTTGACCTGATATCCAATCGTTCTTAAAAAACGTGCTACGACATCAAAGAAAATTATGGGACGAGCATTTCCAATATGAATGTCACTGTACACAGTCGGACCACATACATACATATTAACTTGATTCGATTTTTTAGGAATAAATTCTTCAATTTTCCCCGACATACTATTATATATTTTCATTATGCTCCTTTAAATAGTTATTTATTTCATTTGGTACATACTTTGTTACTTCCTGATTGAAGAATAGTAACTCACGAATCATTGTACTTGAAATCATTGCATATTCTTGCTTTGCAAAATAAAGAACTGTTTCAATTTGTTGGTCTAACTCGTGGTTAATTAAAGCAATGTTTTTTTCAAATTCATAATCAATTGTATTTCTAATACTACGAATAATTTGACTCACTTGATGTTCACGACAAATGTCAACTGTTAACTTATCACTTGTTATTACTTTAACATTAGTTAAATTAGCATCAGTTAATGCTGTTTCAATCAGTTCTTTACGTTTTGACACTTCAATATAACCTTTTTTCAAATGGTTGATTGCAATTACGACAATTAATTCATCTACTTGTTTTGAACTTCTTTTAATAATATCTAAGTGACCATTATGAAAAGGATCAAAACTTCCAGGGTACACTGCTTTATGCATAAAAGGTAAATCCACTAATTCCGTATTTTTTAAATTTAATCGTCTCAACTGTGTCAATGTCAATTGCCTTTTTGGTGTTATATTCTAAAATGATTTGTCCATCTGGATTTAATAAATCATTTGCCTTAATTTCTTTAATCAATAATTTTATTTTTTCAAGTTCCATGTCATATGGTGGATCTAAAAATATATAATCAAATTTATGGGTAGCATATTTTACATAAGTAAATACATCTTGATTGTTAACTTTAATTTCCTCTTCAATTTTCGTTAAATTTTTCTTAATTAATGCAATTGCTTTTGGACTTTGTTCAACAAGTTCAACATAATTTGCTCCACGAGAAATTGCTTCAATGGCAATTGAACCTGTTCCCGAAAATAAATCAAGAAAATCAGAACCTTCAATTCCCATATTTATTATATTAAATAATCCTTCCTTTGAACGATCCATCGTTGGACGAATACTATTATCATTCGGTCCATCTAAATTTAATCGGCGATACTTTCCTGCTATAATTCTAATCATTTTTTAACTCCTATTACTACTAAAAGTATAACAATTAGCATTATTAATAATGTAATGATTAATTGTTGCCTTTTTTGTTTTTTTGCTAATTTTTCAATTTCTTTTTTATTATCTTCAATTTCTAACTCCAGCCCACTTACAATTTTTCCAATTGATTTTAAATACATATATACTTCAATATCGTGTTTCATTAACGCTCAATTCCATAATTTGCTAATAGTTTTCGTTGTAAAGTGAACATTTCTGTTTCTTCGGCTTCTGTCTGGTGGTCATAACCATTTAAGTGTAAAAATCCATGGGTAATTAAAAATAATAACTCACGCTCATAACTATGTCCATACTCCTGAGCTTGTGTATGGGTTTTTTCAATCGAAATTAAAATATCGCCAAGGTAATCATCTAAGTGCTCTTCAAACGATAATACATCTGTTGAACGGTCTACCCCTCTAAATTCTAAATTTAAAGCATGAATTTCTTCATTATTCATTGCTACAATTGAATATTCTTTTTCATTATCAAGTTGCTGATTTAAGTAATTACAATACTCTTCAAGTTTTTCTAAATCATATTCAAAACTAACGTTTTCAATTAAATTTACCATTTATTTTCCTCCACATTTTTCATTACTACATTTTGCTGTTGAACATTCAGTACATTCATCACAATCAGTACAATCTGATTCTTGACAATTAATGCAGCAACCCGAAAATTCAATATTATTATTACGAACTAAAGCTCCTGTTTTACGGTGAATTTCCATTGCTATACACGAAAATCCTGGTAAATCTACATTAATTACACTACCACATTTTTCACAAACAAAGTGACCATGAAATCCATGTGCTAATTCATAGTGCTTTTTATGCTTAAATGTGAATTCATATACAAGATCATATTCAACAAATGTTGCTAAATTATTATATACGGTTGCCACATTCTTTTCGCCTGCTTTTTCTAGTTCTGAAATTAACTCTTCAATTGTAAAATGACGAGTTGGTTCTTTTAAAAATATTTCGGCTAAATGCTTACGACTTTTTGTCATTCTTCCATTATTTTGTTTAATAATGTCTTCTATTTGCTGATAATTCATTTTACTCCTTATTCACTTTGTCTTGATTCAAGTGATCTTAATAATGTAATTTCATCCACATAGTCTAAATTTCCACCAATTGGAATCCCTTGAGCAAGCTTACTTACTTTATATGTACTTCCCACGAACTGCTTTAAATAATTAATGGTCATTTCTCCTTCCATTGTAGTTGGAAGGACAACAATTATTTCTTTTATTTTATCATTTAAACGTGACTTTAAATTTTTAAAGTTTAAATCTTCAACATTAACGTCGTGCATGGGGTCAATAATTCCTCCTAAAACGTGATAATAATATTTATTATTTGTTATTCGTTCCAATAAATCAATGTCTTTTGGACTTTCAACAACAATTAGAATTTCTTCCATTCGAACACTTTGACAAATATCGCATATCTTCGCTAAAGTATAATTGTGACATCTTGTGCATTCTTGAACATTATTTAAATTCGTAAGTGCACTGATTAATTGTTCTTTTTGTTTTGGAGAACTTGCTAAAAGTTCATATGCATAACGCCTTGCTGTTTTTTCACCCACACCATTTAATACCCTTAAACTTTCAATTAAATCTTCAATTAGTCTATTCATTTTGCTCCTTATATTCTTAAAACAACTCTGCTCTTTTAAAAATATAAACAAAGGAAACAATATAGGCTACCTATATTATTTCCAATGCTAATTAATTATGATAATTTTGCTTCTAATTCTTCACGTAATTCTTCATATCCTGCTTTTCCAAGTAAAGCAAACATGTTGCGTTTATACTCTTCAACTCCTGGTTGATCAAATGGATTAACTCCTAGAATATATCCTGAAATTGCACATGAAACTTCAAAGAAATAAATTAAATGACCGATACTTTTTTCTTTCATATCTTCAACTTCAATTACAATATTTGGTACTCCCCCATCATTATGAGCAATTGCAGTTGCAATAAAGGCCTTACTATTTACCTCTGATACTGAACGACCTGCAAGGTAATTTAGTCCATCTCCATCAACTTCTTCAGCTTTAATTTCAACTTCATGACGAACATTTTTAATATCTAAAACTGTTTCAAATAAATCACGACGTCCTGCTTGGATATATTGTCCAAGTGAATGTAAATCCGTCGAGAATAATGCACTTGCTGTGAATATTCCTTTTCCGTCTTTTCCTTCACTCTCACCAAACAATTGCTTCCACCATTCGTTTAGGTATTGTAATGTTGGTTCATAACCTACTAACATCTCAATTGTTTTTCCTTTTGCATATAACGTGTTACGAATTGCTGCGTATTTATATGCATCATTTGTCGATAAATCACTATTTGCATATTTAGCTTGCGCTTCTTTTGCACCTGCAAGAATTTCATCAATATTTCCACCACTAACGGCAATTGGTAATAATCCTACTGCTGTTAAAACTGAAAAGCGTCCACCAACATTATCAGGAACAATAAATGATGTCCAATTATTTGCATTTGCTTGTGATTTTAATGCACCTTTATTTGCATCTGTTGTTGCATAAATACGACTATTAGCAGTTTCTCCATACTTTTCAACTAGCATGTTTTTAAAGTGACGGAATGCAATTGCTGGTTCAGTTGTCGTCCCTGATTTAGAAATAACGTTAATTGAAAAATCACGTCCGGCAATAATGTCTTCTAAATCTTTAATATACGTTGATGAAATGTTATTTCCAACAAAATAGATTTCTGGAAACTTCTTATCTCCTTTAAGTTCATTATAAAAACTGTGATTTAAATAATCAATTACGGCTTTTGCTCCTAAATATGATCCTCCAATCCCAATTACTAATAACACATCTGAATCACCTTGAATTTTTTGCGTTGCTGTTTTAACTTTTTTTAATTCTTCTGCTGAAACAATTGTATTAACATCTGCCCAACCTAAAAAATCATTTCCTGCTCCAGTTTTTTCGCTTAGCATTTTATGAGCAACATCAACAATTGGTTGCATATTTTTTAATTCATCTTCACTTACAAAATTATTAACTAAATCTGTTTTTAACTTTAACATTTTTCTCCTTTTACAATTAGATAAACATACCAAAAGCAGGTATGTTTATTTTTAAATTATTTTTGTGTTAAACAAGTAATTCCTGGTAGTTCTTTACCTTCTAAATATTCTAACGAAGCTCCTCCACCTGTTGAAATATGAGTAAAGTCTTCAGCAAAACCAAGTTGCATTGCCGCAGCAGCACTATCACCACCACCAATGATTGTCGTTGCTTCTTTATTTGCTGCAATTGTTTTACAAACTCCAATTGTTCCTTCAGCAAAATTTGACATTTCAAATACACCCATTGGTCCATTCCAAACAACTGTTTTTGCATCCGCAATTAAACTTGCGAATAATTCAACTGTTTTTGGTCCAACATCAAGTCCCATTACACCTTCTGGAATTTCATCACAGTTTACAGTTTTAATGTCACCTTCATTGCTAAATTCAGCATTAACAACTGTACCAACTGGTAATACTAACTTATCTTTTCCTAACTCTAGTAATTCTTTTGC
>CAZFWW010000068.1:0-7423 GCA_964522645.1 uncultured Mycoplasmatales bacterium | reverse complement strand
CACTGAGTGCAACAAATGGTAATGATAAGGTAACAAAAACAATCAAAATCTATGTGGCAAATAATGGTGATAAAATTGATGCTGATAATCCATATTTAACAGCAGATAATGTAATTGTGTCGTTAAACGGTTCAGTGAGTAATGCTGACTTTAAAGCACTTGCATTTGATAAACAGGATGGAGATTTAACAACAAAAGTTAACTATCCAACATCATATGACACATCTGTAATAGGTGTACAACAAATTAACTTAACAGTAACGGATAATGATGGAAATACAACTACATTTAAACCAACATTAACAGTAACAGGTGATAATTCAGTAATCAATGATAATGAAACAATTTTCTTAGATGCTAGTAATTTTGAGTTAACAGAATTACAAGTCAATGCAATAACAGATTTAAATCGAACAATTCTAGATAACTCAGGTGCATTTGCTCAACACATGGTTGATGCAAGCAGTCTTGAAGTTGTAGTTGAATCAACAACTTTAAAACAAACATCAAGAGTTGGTGAATATAAAGCAGTACTTAAAGCATCAAAAGGAAGTGAAACAGTAACAAAAGAAATTAAAATTATCGTTAAAGATGTAGAAATTGAATTGACAGCAAATGATATTTATACAAATGAAAAAGCATTATTAGATCAGTCAGATATTAATAGATTCTTACTTGAAAATGCAAATATTAATGCAAGTGAAATTGTGAAGACACGTAAGTTAAATCCAGTTAAAGTAAAAGCGACAAATTTAACACAAGCAAGTCAATATGGTGTATATACAGCAACGTTTGAGGTTGCAAATGAAATCGAAAGTGCAACTATTTCAATTAAGATTTTTGTTGCAAAAGGTAGTGATGTAATAGACAATGATAAACCATATTTAACTGCTTCTAACTTTGAAATCAATGTTGGAGAAACACCGACTAAAGAGGACTTCAATGCAATAGCGTTTGATAAACAAGATGGAGACTTAACGGCAAGTATTGACTACCCATCAGTAGATACATCAACACCAGGCGTTAAAGCAGTAGAATTAAAAGTTAAAGATAGTGATAATAATGAAACTAAATTTACAGTATATGTGACGGTAATTGGTGAAAATACAGAAATAAGTCCAGATCGTAGTTTAATAATTGATGCAAATGATATTTACACAAATCAAACAACAATTGCAAGTAAATCAGATATTCATAGTTACATTGTTAGCGATTCAAAAGCATTTGCTCAAAAAACAGAAGATGCAACGAATGTTACAGTAGTAGTGAAAAATACGGACTTAACTAAAAACAGTAAACCGGGAGTATATGATGCAACATTAAGTGCAACAAGTGGAGAAATTAAAGTTGAAAAGGCAATTAAAATTTATGTTGCAAAAGATGGAGATGAGATTGATGCTCAAAATCCATATATAACTGCAATTAGTTTACAAGTAAATGTAGATGATACAGTTAAAAATAGTGATTTTGAAGCAGTAGCATTTGATAAACAAGATGGAGATTTAACAGCTAAAATCATTTATCCAAATAGTTATGATACATCAAAACCAGGAGTTAAAGTTATTGAATTATCAGTAACTGATCAAGATGCAAATAAAGCAGTTGTTAAACCAACACTTACAATCTTAGGTGATGATTCAAAAGTTAGCCCAGATAATAAGGTATTTATTGATGCCAAAGATATTTACACAAATGAAACAACTGTAAATGCCCAAACAGATGTTAAAGAATTTATTTTAAATGAATCAGAAGCGTTTGCTCAAAGCATTACAGATGGTAGTAATATTGATGTTGAAGTAGAGAGTACGACATTAAAACTTAATAGTAAAGTTGGTATATATGAAGCACAATTAACAGCAGAATATAATGGGACAAAACTTGTTAAAAAAATTGCAATATACGTTGCAAAAGAAAGTGAACAAATTGATTTAACAAAACCATATATAACAGCCGAATCTCAAATTGTTCAATTGAATGAAACGATTAATAATGATAACTATAATGCATATGCATTCGATCGCCAAGATGGAGATTTAACAAGTAGTATTGTCTACCCAACTGTGGATACATCAACTGTTGGAGTCAAGTTAGCAGAGTTATCGGTGACAGATAGTGATCGTAATCGTACATCAAAAGTTGTAATGGTAACAGTTATTGATGATAATGTGGATATTTCTCCAGATGAAACAGCAATGTTATATGCTGAGGATATCTATACAAATGAAAATACTTTGAGAAATGTTACAGATATTGAAGAGTATATTAAAGATAAATCAAAAGCATTTGCTCAAAATATGATTGATGGAAGTATAGTTGAAGTAATAGTTGATGATACAACATTAACAAAAGATAGTACTGTTGGTGTATATGAAGCATCGCTATTAGCAACAATCAATGAAAATGAATGGGCAATAAGAAATATTAGAATTTATGTTGCCAAAAATGGTGATGTGATTGATAAAGATAAACCATACATTACAGCAACTGGATTCCAAATTGAACAAGGTAATCCGATTGTAACTGGAAAATATAATGCACATGCATTTGACCGTCAAGATGGAGATTTAACAAGTAAAATTGTTTATCCAAAAGTTGACACGACAGAAATCGGGGTAAAACCAGCCACATTAAAAGTAACAGATGAAGATGGAAATGAATCAGAGATTACAGTTTATGTAACAGTTGTTGATAAAGATTCAGTATTAAGTCCGGATGAAACGGTGATTTTATATGCTAAAGATTTCTATACAAATCAAAATACTGTAGCAAGTCAAGTAGAACTGAATGAATTTATTATAAAAGAGGCAAAAGCTCGTGCTCAAAACACGCTTAATGGAGAAGATATTGATGTAAAAGTTGAAAGTACAACCTTAAAATTATCAAGTCCAGCCGGAGTTTATGAAGCAATATTAACAGGAACTAATGGTAGCGATGTTGCTAGAAAGAAAATAAATATTTTCGTTGCTAAAGATTCAGATATTGTTAAGGATGAGACACCATATTTAACAGCAGATAACTTTACAGTTAATCAGCATGATGTTGTAGCATATTCTGATTATAATGCCGTAGCCTTTGATCGTCAAGATGGGGATCTATCATCGGTAATTAAATATCCAGATCATGTTGACACATCACAAGTAGGAGTTCAAGAAATTACATTAAGTGTTACTGATACAGATGGTAATACAGTATCAATAAAAGTATATATTACTGTAAAGGGTCCAAATTCAACAATTAATGATAATGATACAATTATTCTTGATGCTGCGAACTTTACAATAACTGAATTAACAGTATTTAATGCAGATGATTTAAATAAACTAATTTTAGACAATTCAGAAGCAATGGCTCAAGATATGAACTTGGGAACAAAACTGCAAGTTGTAGTCGATTCGACAGAGCTTAATAAAACAAGTAAAGCAGGACAATACAAAGCAATTTTAAAAGCAACTAGTGGAACAAATACTGTAACACGAGAAATTACAATTACAGTAAACGACATTAGAATAGATTTAAATGCAGATGATATTTATACAAATGAAGTAACTGTAAGTGGTATTACAGATATAAGTAAATTTATTTTTGATAATTCAAATGTAAATGCATCAGAAGTAGAAGTGAAAACAAGAGCATTAAATCCAATTAAGTTGGAATCTACAAACCTAACAACTAATAGTAAATTTGGTGTATATACAGCAACATTTAAAGTGACAAATGAAATTGAAGAAGCCCAAAATACTATTAATATTATTGTCGCAAAAGGGTCAAACACAATTGATAATGATAAACCATATGTAACAGGTAATAATAAATTGATTGATGTAAATGAAGCGATTTCAATTACTGACTTTAATCCATTTGCGTATGATAAGCAAGATGGAAACTTAACAGGAGCAATTAAACATAGTAGTGAACCAAATTCAACTAAAGTAGGGGTTCAAGAAATTAAGTTAAGTGTAACGGATAGTGATGATAATAACGCAGAACATCCAGTGTATTTAACAGTAAAAGGTCCAAATTCAGTAATTTCTCAAAATGAGAAAATAATTCTTGATGCTAACGATATATACACAAATGAAACAGTAGTTCAAGGACAAACAGACATTAAGGACTATATTTTAAAATCATCAAAAGCGTTTGCTAAAGGAATGGAAGATGGAACTGATGTTGATGTAGTAGTTAAATCAACAGACTTAAAATTAACGAGTGAATTTGGAATTTATTCAGCAGTGCTAGAAGCGACAAAAGGTGAAGAAACAATTAGTAAAACAATTACAATCTACGTTGCAAAAAATGGTGATAATGTAGATGCAAACGAACCATATATTGTAGCAGATGATATAATAACGGATATTGGAACAAAAGTAGAAAATAAAGACTTTAATGCAGTAGCCTTTGACTTAAAAGATGGAGATTTAACAAGTGAAATTGTTTATCCAGATCAAGTTGATACATCAAAAGTGGGAGTTGTGAAAGTTACATTAACAGTAACAGATAGCGATGCAAATAGTAAATCACATGATGTATATGTAACAGTAAAAGGTCCAGATTCAGTAATATCAGATAACAAGAAAATACTGTTAGATGCTCATGATTTCACGACTAATCAAAATGAATTACAAGCTCAAACAACTGTCAATGAGTTGATTCTTAGTTCATCAGAAGCACAAGCCTTTAATATGGAAAATGCAGGTGTAATTAATCCGGCAGTAAAAACAACTAACTTGGCAAAAGATAGTATTCCTGGAATATATAAGGCAACTCTTATAGCAACAAGTGGAGCTGAGAGTGTTGAAAAAGAAATTACAATTTATGTAGCAGCAGATGGTGAAACAATAGATCCAGATAAGCCGTACATTTATGCTGAAGGATTTAAACAACTTAGAAATACAGATATAGATAATGCATCATATAATGCAGTAGCCTTTGACTTAAAAGATGGAGATTTAACAAGTGCAATAGAATATCCAACAGTTAATACTGATCGTTTTGGTGTATTTAAAGAAACTGTAAAAGTTAAAGATAGTGATGATAACACGGCAGAAACAAAAGTGGACATTATTTTCTATACAGAAGATACAGTATTTGATGATAAAGATAAAATGATGTTACATGCAGAGACAATTTATACAAATGAAAACGTCGTAAATAATCTAACAGAAACAGTAAATGAATTTATTTTAACGAATTCAAATTCACAAGCAGTTAGCATTGAAGGTCATAATGCAAAAATTGAAGTTGTTTCAACGGATTTAACAACTGCTTCAAAATATGGAGAATATATTGCAACAATAAAAGCATCAAATGATGGAAATGGTGAAACAGTATCAAAAGAAATTAAAATTATCGTTTTACCAAATAATGATGAGATGCCAATTGATACTCCTTATGTTTATGCAATTAATTTAGAATTAGTTAAAACAAAGCCAGGAGAAGAAACATATAATGTTGATATGCACAATGCGTTTGCTTATGATCGTAAAGATGGTAATTTAACAGATAAAGTAGTACCAACAGGACATGATAAAGTAGAGCAAAGTATTGGTGATAAATATCCAGTTAAGTTTACAGTTGAAAATAGTGCAGGTAAAACAGCTGAAATTGATGTTATTGTTGAAGTGTTAATGGATCCTGTTGAAATTTCATCGAAGTTTAATGCAATGAATTTAGATATGAAGATGATACTAGATTTAACAAATTATATTAATGAACAACGATTTACGTATAAATTAATTATCCGTGAAGGGCTTGAACTTGGAAGCGGAAAAATTATTTATGAAAAAGATGTAGTGCCAGGAGATAGTAGTATTCAATTCATGTCAGGTGAAGCTACAAAAATCACTGAAAGTGCAGAATATAACATTGGTATCTATGAAGTTCGACCAGACAAGATTTATTGGGCTGATGGGTTTGAATATGAAACTCCAAGAATTGATCCAGGACCAGATGGTAAGATTTATTCTACAGATGGTGGCGATTTAGATAATACTGGTTATATTTACAATGTATATGAATTAGAAAGTATTGGTTACGAGGATAAACCACAACCAGGTCGTATTGAATTTGAAGAGGAAAACGATAATATGTATGCTGTTGATTTAACAATAGCTAAATACCAACGTACATATCGACCATTTAATGGTAATTATGCCTTAGCAAATGATATTGATGCCTCAGATTCGAAAACTGATACGCGTCCAGACCATTTAGGTGGATTTGGTTCAGATGGATTTAAACCAATTGGTTATAATTTCATAAATCGTGTAGCAAGTGAAACAAGAGGTGCTGGGTTTGATAGTGTTTATGATGCTAATACTAGTTTTACAGGATTTATGAATGGAAATAACCATACAATTAGTGGAATATACATGGATCGTGGAACTGAAAGAAGTAGGAATCCAATAGCGTTATTTGCTCAAGTTGGTACTCCACAGACAATTGATGAGGTTAAGAAAACAAAGCCAAACCTTTTCCATATCAACTTACTTAATACAGAGGTTTATGCAGAAAACTATAGTGAAGTTGCAGGTCTTGTTGGAGTTAATATGGGTTACATAAAGGATGTTAAGGTCACAGGTGATATTTCTGGTTATTATTATGTATCAGGTGTAGCAGCAAAGACAGGTAATTCGGCAAGTGGTACCTCAAGGGTTGCAGGATTAATTGAAAATGCAGTGTATAAAGGAAATATTAAATCGAATTTTGTGACTAGATTAGACCCAAATGATAGTGGTGCTGCCGGAATTGTTGGGTTCCATGGAGTAAACTCTGAAGTGTGGTATTCATCAGCTCATGGAACAGTTGATGGCGATGACAACAATGGTGGAATTGTCGGTCGTGGTCGTGGTGATGTGTATAGTTCGTTCTCAACAATGGACATTGAAATCGGTTCAAATTGCGGAGCCGGAATTTACGGTTATGGTGTAAGTGGCGATTCTCACATTGAAAATGTGTATTCAACAGGAGATGTAAACTTCACTTATAATGAAGGATATGGTTATTATATAGGTGGTCTTGTCGGATTTGCTAGTGGTACAGGATCATACGGATGGACTTCAGGTATTATAAGTGGGAGAAGAGATGTTGGTGGAGTTTGGGGAAATAATGACGATCGTTCGGTAATAGAAGGCTTCTTAGCATTAAATAGTGTAATTATTGACTACAATTCAGCAGCATCAAGAAGTGCCTATATTACAGGACAGAATGAAGCTAACGGTAAAAACTATTATACTAATTTTACAAAATTGTATGAAAACTACAATCTAGATGGGATTTTCAATGAGTTTATACCTACTAGAAACTCATTGATGGTAAATGTAAATGAGTTGTATAGTGAAGACTGGTGGCTAGATGTTGGTTATGATCCAGATGTTTGGGATTTAACACAACTAGAAAAAGGTCTAGCACCAAAATTAAAGGATGA
>CAZFWW010000067.1:0-7535 GCA_964522645.1 uncultured Mycoplasmatales bacterium | reverse complement strand
AAATTGACAGTTCCGAGCAACAATCAATTAATCTAAAAGTGGTTGATTGTGGACAACAAACAAAAAGCGTACAGAATCATATTACTGGTTTAATGGAAGAAAAAATAATTCCTGCTATTGATGAGTATGAAAGAACAAATTATGCATCTACTTATGAGTATGATGGAACTACGTTAAAAATAACAAAAGCAAACAATGTAGAAGACTATAAAATAGAATATCAGTTTGTGACAGAAAATAAAATTTATGCAAAAAAATTAAAGTTTAGAAATAAAGAAACAGAAGAAATAAAAAATTCTGAATATAATATCATCCAAGTTAATGAAACTTATGTTAATCAAAGTGGTAATGATGTAGCTAACTACTTTGAAATTGAACTAAATCCAGCAAATAAAACATATACAATTAGAAATATTGCAGAGTTTAGTCCAAGGGCAATTGATCGAATGGCATTGATTGATTTTCCGGTAGTTATTTGGTTAGTATTTTTAGGACTTTTTTATTTACCAGTAAATTTAGCTTATCGTCGTCAGCGTCGTCGATATCGCCGTCACAAAATTAGATTAATGCAAAGGAAGCGTAATGAAACTAAAAAATAAAATTATCTTTGTAGGAATATTAGTACTAATCGACCAATTAATTAAAATAATTGTCATGAATAATTTGAAAATAACGATTGAATTAATTCCCAATTTCTTAAGTTTAAATTATTTGAAAAATTATGGAGTTGGTTTTAGTTTATTATCTGGCAATCGATTTTTAATTTTGCTAATTACTGCCGTACTAATGTATAAGATTTTTAGTTTACTAAAAGACCCGACAATGCAGAAATATCAAGTACCATTATTATTAATACTAGCTGGTGGTATTGGTAATTTAATTGACCGTATTATCCATGGATTCGTAGTTGATTATATTGACGTTTTAATTTTTAATTACGATTTTCCGGTCTTTAATTTTGCGGATTCAATTTTAGTAATTGGGGCAGGAATAATAATGATTCAGGTAGTATATGAAGAAATGAGGAAGAATGAATAAATTCATAATAAGCGAAGCAGAAAAATCAATGCGTGTTGATAAATTTTTAGTTGAAAAACTAAGTATTAGTCGGGCATTGATTCAAAAATTAATTAAAGAAGAAAAAATAACAGTTAATGATAGTGTTGTTAAGGCCAATTACAAACTACAAATTTCTGATGTAGTTGAGGTAACAGAAATCAAACAAGAACAAAAAGCACTTGAAGCTGAAAAAATGGATTTAGACATAATTTATGAAGATGAAGATGTACTAGTTGTTAATAAGCCATCAAATATGGTTGTTCACCCAGCTGTTGGTAACTTTTCCGGAACGTTAGTTAATGGACTAATGTATCATACAAATAAATTATCATCAATTAATGATGAAGTGCGACCTGGGATTGTCCACCGAATTGATAAGGACACAAGTGGTCTATTAATGGTTGCAAAAAATAATTATGCTCATGAAAAATTGGCCGAACAATTAAAAGCAAAAACAACTACAAGAAAGTATATTGCTCTAGTTCATGGTAATATTCTTGAAGATGAAGGAGAAATTCACGCTCCAATTGGACGCGATGCTTATGATCGTAAGAAAATGGCAATTACAGTGAAAAATTCCAAAGAAGCAGAAACACATTTTCGTGTAATTGAACGTTTTGAACATTATACATTAATTGAGTGTACATTAATGACAGGACGTACTCACCAAATTAGGGTTCATATGAAATATATTGGTTATCCAATCGTTGGTGATCCAATGTATGGTCCCCGAAAAACAATTGATACTAAAGGACAAGCTTTACACGCAAAAACATTAGGATTTATCCACCCTCGGACAGAAGAATATATGGAATTTGATTCTGAATTACCACAAGAGTTCCAAGAAACGTTAAAGCAAATTAAGTAATGGAACTACCAGTTAGAGCACGTGTTGAACGTGAGATTTTTAAGGGTGATGGTGGTTTCACAATTGCATTAATTAAGCCAGAAACTGAATTTGAGGCGATTAGTGCAAAAGGGATAATGGAAATTGAAGTTGGAGAAGAATATATTTTCAATGGTGAATTAAAAGACGATGACCGTTTTGGCGAATTTTTACATGTCTATAGTTATGAACGTCCGAAAATCGAAAGTGGTGAAGATATCATTAAGTATCTTTCCTCAAGTAAATTTACTGGTGTTGGTAAACGTAGTGCTCAAAAGATTGTCACGGCTTTAGGTGATAATGCATTAGAAAAAATTAAAATAGATCCGAGTTGTCTTGATGAGGTTGATATTAGTGATGCAGTTAAAGACGAGATAAAGGAAAAACATGGTAAAGATGAAGTACTAAGCGACTTATACCAGTTATTAATTCCACTTGGAATAAATGAATATGTTATTAGTAATATTTATCAACATATTTTAAATAAGAAAATGAATAATCCAATAACTCAATTACGCAAAAATCCGTATGCATTTATTAAAGATGTATATGGTTTTACTTATGAAAAAGCCGATGAACTATTTATTCATTTTGGTGGCGAATTAGAAAATCCGATGCGTATTGAAGCATATGTAAATAATTGTGTTCGTAATCACTGCTATCGAACGGGTGATACAATTATTGAAAAAAAGTACTTAGAACAAATAATTAAGGCTAAATTTAATTTAGATGGTACATATTTTCAGGAATTTATGAATAATTTAATTAATGAGAAAAAAATTTATGAAATCAATGGTTTTTACGGAATTAAAGAGTTTTATGAAACAGAAATGGCAATTGCTCGCAATATTGAATTACGTCTAGGAGATTTAATTAAAACACTGGATAAAGACGTGATTTTAAGTCAAATTCACGAATTAGAGAAAGTAAATTCAATTAATTATTCCGAAGTACAAAAAGAGGCAATAATTAATGCTTTAACCAATAATTTTTCGATTATTACAGGTGGTCCAGGAACTGGAAAGACAACAATAATTAAAGCAGTGGCAACAATTTTTGAAGAACTTAGATATGAAAAACATTCAATAACTGACATTACCCAAAAAATTATGCTTTGCGCACCTACCGGAAGAGCAGCCCAAAGGATGAAAGAAGCAACAGGCTATCCGGCCCGAACAATTCACTCGTTACTTGGATGGGACCCGCACAAGAATAAATTTATTAAGGGTCTTGATGAACCATTAAATCAAGAATTAATAATCATTGATGAGTTTTCGATGGTAGATATCTTTTTATGCGAAGCATTATTAAAAGCAATTCGACCGGGAACAATGATTATTATTGTTGGAGACCAAGCACAATTAGAATCGGTAAATCCCGGAAATGTAATGGGTGATTTATTATCATCAAGTAACATTTCGCACATCAGACTAGATGTTATCTTTAGGCAAGGGGACGGAAGTTCGATTGCGAAATTGGCAAAGGGAATTGACCAGAATACGAAAATAGAATTTGTAAAGACCGCTGATATGGGATTTATCAATAAAAATGGAAATTTAATTGAAACTGTATATCAAATTCAAAAACGTAGTTATGAAGCAGGGTATGAACCAATTGATGTTCAAGTTTTATATCCAAAATATAAAGGGAGAAACGGAATCGATAAGTTAAATGAACGCCTAAAGCCAGAGTTAAATCCAGAAGAAAAACATCTAACATTCGGTGATCGAGTTTATCAAGTTGGTGATAAAGTAATGCAACTAAAAAACAATCACGAAAAAGAAATATATAATGGTGATATAGGTTTTGTTACTAAAATATATCGTGAAATCCCAAAGAAAAAAGAGTTAGCAATGCAAGTTGATTTTCGTGGAGAAAGAGTTGACTTAATACGTGAAGATTTAGAAGAACTGACACATGCTTATGCAATTTCAATCCACAAATCTCAAGGAAGTGAGTTTGGGGTAGTAATTATTCCGGTATCTTCAGAAAGTAAAAATATGCTAACGAAAAAATTATTATATACTGCAGTTACAAGAACAAAAGATAAATTAATTGTTGTTGGTGAATTAAATCACTTTGATTATGGAATTAAAGAACAAGATTACCAACGAAAAACTGCATTGCAAACATTATGTAATAATGTTAAAATAGAAATAAGTCCGTTTGACTTTTTAAAAGAATAGGAGTAAAATGAAACACTTATCAACAAATGAAATAAGAAAAATGTGGATTGACTTTTTTCAAGAAAAAAATCATTATCTTGAAGCAAGTAAATCATTAGTTCCGGTAAATGATAAATCATTATTATTTATTAATTCTGGAGTTGCAACATTAAAAAAATATTTTGATGGAACAGAAATACCACCATCAAATCGAATCGTAAATTCCCAAAAATCAATTCGGACAAACGATATTGAAAATGTTGGGGTTACATCAAGACACCATACATTATTTGAAATGCTAGGAAATTTTTCGATTGGTGACTATTTTAAAACTGATGCAATCGCAATGGCTTGGGAGATTTTAACAGATCCAAAGTGGTTTGCTTTTGATCCTGAAAAGCTATATGTTACAGTTCATCCAGATGATACAAAGACAGTTGATAAATGGTTAGAACTTGGAGTTAAAAAAAGTCATATCGTAAAACTAGAAGAGAATTTTTGGGAAATTGGTAAAGGACCAGGAGGACCAAATACAGAAATCTTCTATGATCGTGGTGAGCAGTATGATAAACGAAATGTTATTGATTTATTAGCAGCAGATTTAGAAAATGATCGCATTATTGAAATCTGGAATATTGTTTTTTCTCAGTATAATTGTAATCCCGAGATTGATCGTAAAGACTATCAAGAATTACCCCAAAAAAATATTGATACGGGAATGGGACTTGAACGTATGGCTTGTGTAATGCAAGAGGTTGAAACTAATTTTGAAACTGATAATTTTCAAGTTATTATTGATGCTTTAATTGCTAAAACCGGAATTTCATATACTGAGAATAAGATGGCATATCGCGTAATTGCTGACCATATTCGTGCTTTAACATTTGCAATTGCCGATGGTGTCTTACCATCAAATGAAGGACGTGGATATGTAATTCGTCGAATTTTAAGGCGTGGAGTTAAATATGGTTATAAAGACTTAAATTTAACAAAACCGTTTATGTATGAACTAGTTGATCAAGTAATTATGGCAATGGAAGAATTTTATCCATATTTAAATGAAAATGCCGACTTTATAAAAGAAGTGATAGAAATTGAAGAAGCAAAATTTTTCCAAACAATCAGTGAAGGAATTGTTTTATTAGAAAAAGAAATTGCTAATAATGAATCTAAAACATTATCAGGTGCCGTTGCGTTTAAACTATATGATACATTCGGATTTCCAATTGAATTAACTATTGAATTAAGTCAAGAAGCTGGATATAAAGTTGATTTGGATGGCTTTGAAGTTGAATTAGAAGCCCAAAGAACACGAGCAAGAAATGCCCTTGGTGAAACAAGTGGGATGAATGCTCAAAACACATTTGCTAAACAAATTGAAGTTACAAGTGAATTTGTTGGTTACAACCAATTAAGTGTTGAAACTGAAATTGTATTCGTGACTGATTTAACCCAAGAATTAAAAACAAGTAGTGAAAATACCTGGGTAATATTAGCAAAAACGCCATTTTATGCTGAAAGTGGTGGACAAGTTGGTGATATCGGTCAGATTGCTGATGTTGATGTTATTGATACGAAAAAATTACCGAATGGTCAACATGCAATGCTAGTAAATGGTAAATTAAGTCTAGGACAAAAAGTAACAGCAACTGTTAATAAAGAAAAAAGAAAACAGATTACACAGAATCATAGTGCGACACATTTACTTCATTTAGCACTACATAAACATATTGGTGCACATGCTAAGCAGGCTGGATCACTTCAAGATGCTGAAAAAACACGTTTTGACTTTACAAATCTAAAAGGATTGGATGCCAAAACACTACAAGTAATTGAAGCAGATGTTAATGCGCAAATTCAAGCGAAAAACCCAGTAGTAATTAAAGAAATGTCAATGGATGAAGCTATTTCAAGTGGAGCAAATGCCTTGTTTGGAGAAAAATATGGCGATGTTGTTCGTGTTGTAACAATTGGTGATTCAATTGAATTATGTGGTGGAACTCACGTTGAAAATTCAAGTGAAATTGAACTTTTCCACATTATAGGCGAAAGTGGGATTGGATCAGGAATTAGAAGAATTGAAGCAATTACAGGACCGCTAGTTTTAAAGTATGCAAAAGATTTAGAACAAGAAGCTCAAAAGTTAATTACAAGTTCAAAAGCTGATTTAAATGACCAGAAATTAATAAATCAAAAATTAGTTGAAGCATTAATTTCAAAAATCACGAGCATTATGAATACTCATAGTGGAAACTTTAAATCGTTAATTACCACACTAGAAGAATTAATTAATGAAAATGATAGATTGAAAAAAGAATTAAAGGCAAAAACAGCAAATGCCAATAAGAATTTAGCAGCCGAATTAATTAATAATGTAATTGTTACTGATGGAATTAATAAGCTTGACGTTAGCCTTGAAGATGTGCCAATGAAAGAAGTTAGAACATTGAGTGATGACTTATTAAATCGAATGCAAAGTGGAATTTTAATAATTAGAGCAATTGAAGGTAATAAAGTTGCAGTAATTGTTAAAGTAAGTGAGGAATTAGCAAAACAACATCCAGCAAATCAAATTTTAAAAGAAATTATTGAACCATTTAATGGTCGTGGTGGCGGTAAGCCAACAATGGCACAAGGTGGATATACAATATAAAAAGGAGGGATTATGTTAGAGGTTTTCAAAACTGTTGATAATCAACTAAAAAGAAGTACAATAGAAGGAGAAAACACCTGGATTTCCCTAACAAATCCAACTCGTGAAGAACTAAGTTTTGTCCAACAAAAAACAGGAGCTTTAATGGATTTTATGGCAGCAGCCCTCGATTCAGAAGAAAGTTCTCGTATTGAAGAAGAAGATGATCAAATCTTAGTAATCGTTAATGCTTCTATTCAAGAAGATGAGAGAGAAAGTGATAAGATGCAATATACAACAATTCCAATTGGAATAATTGTTATGCCGAGTCACGTAATTACAATAACTTTAGATGCGTTACCATGTCTAGAACCTTTTAAACGAATCGGTAATCGAGTAGTTAAAACTGAGAAGAAAACGCGCTTTACATTACAAATAATTTACCAAATGGCCACATCTTATTTAAATGATTTAAAATCAATTGATCGTAAAACTGATGAAATTGAAAATCGTTTATATGCTAAGATGGAAGATGACTTGTTTTTAGATTTACTTAAAATTGAGAAAACATTAGTATATTTCCGTAATTCACTTCGTGGTAATGGTAAAGTATTAAAAAAGTTATTTCGAACTAGTTATTTAAAACGTTACGAAGAAGATGAAGATTTACTAGAAGATGCCGCAATTGAACTTCAACAAGCAATGGAAATGGCAGATACGAGTAGTTCAATCATCCGAAGTGTACGTGATGGAGTATCATCACTGATGTCAAATAAACTAAATGAAACAATGA
>CAZFWW010000066.1:0-7579 GCA_964522645.1 uncultured Mycoplasmatales bacterium | reverse complement strand
TCATTTGTTTCTTTAATTTTAATCTCATTTAAACCAAATTCTTTTACTTCACTAGCAATAACATCATGTTGATAATAATTTGCCATGTATTGCATCCCATAACAAATTCCTAAAACTGGTATTTCAAGTTCAAATACAGCCGGATCACATTTTAACGAATCCTCATCGGTAATTACATCAGGACCTCCTGATAAAATAATTCCCTTTAGTTCTCCGCTATTAATTTGTTTTCTAATTTCTTCAATATTAAAATCAGGACGAATTAATTCTGAATATACTCCTGCTTCACGTACTTTACGTACAATTAATTGATTATACTGACTTCCAAAGTCAACTACTAATACTTTTTGCATATATTTCTCCTATTTTTGGTAATTTGGTTGTTCATTGGTAATTGTAATTGAGTGTGGGTGGTTCTCAACTAACGTCGAACCTGATATCTTTTGGAATCTTGTATTATTATGAAATTCATCCATATTTTTTGCACCACAATATCCAAATGAACTTTTAACTCCACCAATTAATTGGTATAAAACATCTTCAACAAGTCCCTTATACATAACTTGTCCTGAAACCCCTTCAGATATTAATTTCTTTTCACGCTTATCTTTTTGGAAATAACGATCACTACTTCCACGTTTCATTGCTTCAATTGATCCCATTCCAACATATTTCTTATATTTTTTCCCATTTAATAAAATTTCTTCACCTGGAGATTCTTTACAACCTGCAAGCATACTTCCAAGCATTACAGCATCGGCTCCTGCCGCTAAAGCTTTAGCAATATCACCAGAATATTTAATTCCACCATCAGCAATCACTTTTTTTCCGATTGAGTGAGCATATTCGCTAACTTCCATGATTGCAGTAATTTGCGGGCGTCCAACTCCTGTGATAATTCTTGTTGTACAAATACTACCAGGACCAATTCCGACTTTTACTACATCAGCACCAGCTTCATATAAATCATGAGCTGCTTCTTTTGTTACAATATTACCTGCAACTAACGTAACTCCTGGAGCAAGTTCACGAACACGACGAACTGCATCAACTATTCCCTTTGAGTGTCCATGAGCTGAATCTAATACTAACATATCAACACCCGCACTAATTAAAGCGGCAACGCGTTCCTCCATACCTTGACTTACACCAATTGCAGCCGCACAACAAAGACGACCTTTTTCATCTTTTGTCGCTTCAGTATATTCAATGTAGTTATCAATATCACGACTAGTAATATACCCTGTTAATTTATTATCCTTTGTTACAATTGGTAGCTTCTCAATTCGATTTTCTTGTAACATTTGACGAACTCTTTCAACTGTTACTTCATTTTCTAATATTACCTTTGGATTTTTTGTCATTTTACTAGCAACAGTTTGGGTAAAATCTTCAACGTATTTAATATCACGCTTTGACAAAATTCCAACAAGTTTTTCTGAATTGTCAACGATTGGTAAACCCGAAATATTATTTGCACTCATTATTTCTTTTGCGTCTTCTAGTGTCATTTCTGCTTTTGCGGTAATTGGTTGTGTTATATATCCATTTACATATTTCTTTACACGTTTTACTTCTTTAGCTTGATTTTCAATACTTAAATTTTTATGAATTACTCCAATTCCACCACTAAGTGCCATCTTAATTGCCATTTCGCTCTCAGTTACTGTATCCATTGCTGCTGATAAAATTGGTGTTGTTAATTTAATTTTACTTGATAATGATGATGAAACATCTGCTGTAGTTGGTAAAACATCGCTTGCCTCTGGTAATAATAATACATCATCAAAAGTTAACCCTTCTACTTCAATAATTTTTGCCATAATTTTCCCTCCATAAAATAAAAACTTCTGTCATAACTATCACGTTTTAACATGAAAGTATCTGACAGAAGTTTATTCAAATGGATGAATACTATTATCTTCTGTCATAGTCTCCCATTTTACGGTTAGGAGGTAGATACTTGTTGCCCATATTACAACGGATATATGACCTTTATTTTTTTTGTTTTCTCTAGTATATCACAAAAAAATCATAGTATTCTTTTTTTTTCAAATCTTTTAACTTATATAAATTTAACGTAAAAATGGTGTAAATATAAAGTAAAACATCAACTTAATAATTTTGAATCTTGTCTAATTAATTTACGCAATTGACTAATAACAATTTCCATTCCGTACTCATCCCCATTATAACTAATAACATTACTTCCCTTCACATCAGAACAATCTGTAATATAGATCTTATTAGTTAATTTATGATCAGATAATTTATATTCACGATGTGAGAACATTTTAAGTGGTAAAGATCCCCCGAACTCACTATTAATAAGTGCCTTTATTGTAAGTAGATTAGTTGCATCATCAAATACTAGTGCAATTGTTGGTAATTTTTGTTTTTGATCAGCTTCAATTAATGTCTGAATATAAATCAAAATTAAAAATTGCTCTTCTTCACTAATTTTCACTTTAAATTCCGTCTCTAATTCGCTTGCAATATTATTAACAATGCGGTTAGCTCGTGTTAAATCATCACGATTAAAACCAACAGGCTTAACTTTATACATTACATCCCCTGTAATTAAGTCATTTAAGTGAGCAAGAAAAGCACGATAAATAAAACTCTCTTCACCAAATTTAATATCCTCTTGCTTTAAAATTGTATTTACTTTTGTTTTTAAAACTGTCTCCATTTTTGGCATAATTCCTCCTCTTAATTATATGATAACATTTACACGGTATCAATTGGGTTTTTTCCGATGATTTTTCAACTAAAAATTACCCATTTAATTCTTTTCGTTTAATTTAAGGATATTTCTCTATTAAAGAATTAGTTGGAGCAATTGTAAATCATAATATTTTCCCTCAATATAGAAATAATTTTTATATAAACCAACGTTTTTAAACCCTAATTTTTCATAAAGCTTAAGTGCCGGCAGATTATCGGATTTAACACTTAAAGTAATGTTAGTTTTGCCAATTGCTCGTGCTGAATTAATTAGTGATTTCATCATTGTTGATCCAATTTGTTTTCCCCAATAATCTTTTTTAATTGTCAAAGCAACTTCACAATTATGAATAACATTTTTATAACGCTGACCGTCAATTGTTCCAATTCCAATAATTTTATCCTCAACAATTGCTACTAACATCATAGCATTTTTATTTTTGATAAACATCTCAATAATCTTTTCTTCTTCTTTAACTGTCACATCAAAGTCATCATCCGAAAAGAGCATATTAGCACTTTCAGTAGCCGCGGCTTTTAACAAATTTACTATCTCAAAAGCATCTCTAACTTCTGCTTCTCTAATCGTTACCTTTAAATCATTTTCTAGTTGATAAATCATTTTATTTAACCCCTTTTATTCTTTATTAAGAATATACCACAATAATGAGATAATTGCTTAAAAAACACTTTATTATTAAATACTTATAATTGTTAAAATTTAACTTTTATTCGGATTTCTCAATTGAAATCAACCTATAAACTTATTGCAAATTTATTAGTTTATCTTAAAAAAGGGAATTTCTAATTGAAATTTCCCCTTTTAAGTTTAAAATATTTCATATAAATTTCGAGGATTTGCACGCTTATGTTTTGTTCTTTGATGCCAACCTTCAATAATTTTTTGCTCTCCATTTGAAATAGATTTTCCTTCCAAATAATCATCAATTGCTGTATAACTAACACCGAGTGCAACTTCATCCGCTAGACCTGGTCGACCGTCTTCTAAATCTGCTGTTGGTGTTTTCAAATATAATGGTTCTGGTACATTTAAAAATTTACACAATTCACGACCTTGTCTTTTGTTTAACCCATATAACGGAACTACATCCGCACCAGCATCACCCCATTTAGTAAAAAAACCACAAAGAGCCTCAGCTGCATGATCAGTTCCTACAACTAAACAATTTGTTGAAGCATATAGATATTGGGCTACCATTCGTTCACGTGCTTTAATATTACCCTTATCATGATCACTAATGATAATATTTTGTTTTAAAAATTCATTAACATGAGCATCAACACTAGGTTTAATATCATAAGTTACAATTTTATCTGGCTCAATAAAAGCCAAGGCCTTTTGACAATCTTCCTCATCAAACTGCACTCCATATGGTAAACGCATTGCTATGAACTGATATTCATTATCATTGGTGTCAACTCTTAATTCATTAATTGCGAGTTGACATAATTTTCCGCACAGAGTTGAATCTTGTCCACCACTTATTCCTAATACTAAACGTTTAAATCCACGCTCTTTTAACGCAAGTTTAATTAAATTTATTCGTCGCTTAATTTCAAAATCAGGATTAATACAAGGTAACACTTTTAATTCATTGATTATTTCATTTTGTTTTGTCATTATTCTCCTTTAAAATTTTAAACTGATATCTAAAGCGGTAACCGAATGTGTAAGTTCACCAACACTAATACGGTCAATTCCTAGACTAGCAACATCTTTTATTCGCTCAAGCGTCATATTTCCACTAGCTTCAGTTAATTTGTTATTTCCAATTAACTTGATTGCTGTTTTCATTTGCTCCAAGTTCATGTTATCAAGCATTATTACATCACAACTTGTCGTTAAAGCAGCTTGAACTTGATCAAATGTTTCACATTCTAAAATAATAAATACATCACGATTGTTTTGGCGAACAAGCTCGACAGCTCTTTTAATGCTTCCGGCTGCTTTAATATGATTATCTTTAATCATTGCTTGATCACTTAAACTAAAACGATGATTAGCACCTCCACCAACTAAAACAGCATCTTTTTGGATTTGTCGAAAACACGGAAGTGTTTTACGTGTATCGTAAATTTTAGTTATATCATTTGGAACTTCGTTAACAAATAATCGCGTTTTTGTTGCAATTCCACTTAAATGTTGAAGAAAGTTTAGTGCAATTCTCTCGGCCTTTAAAATTGATTTAACATTACCACAAACAGTTGCTAGTAATGCTTTATTTTGCACATAATCTCCTTCTTTAACTTTCCAGTCAATCGTTACATCTTCATCAATTAATGCAAAGCACTTTTCAAAGATTGATACTCCTGCAATAACTCCATTTGCTTTAGCGATTAAATTTGCTGTTATTTGTTCATCACTAAAAATGGCATCAGTTGTAATATCACCATTTGGCATATCCTCAGCAATTGCTAGTTTTATATAATTTTCAATATCCATTATTTTCCTTCCATATAATGACAACCGATTGATTCCGGATGTTCTTTAATTGCCTTAATCATTTCAAGACCAATTTGTAATTGATTATAATGATCAAACCAATTTAAATCATCTACTTTGTTTACTTTTAGTTTATCTACAAGCTTAGTAAGTTCGCCTTCTAATTTAATAATTTCTTGAAAGTCTCGTTGCACCGACAAGGTTTTATTGTAACGATTTCTTAAATCTAAATCATCAAATTTATATTTTTTTTGCAATGGTCGTGAACTTTCGATATCAAATAACTTTGTTTTTTGATTATTAATTTGAAAACCAACATTTATTCCCATTACTACACACTCTAAAAGAGAATTACTCGCAAGTCGATTGGCACCATGGACACCTGTTGATGCACATTCACCACAAGCATAAATTCTCTCGTTACTTGTTTGCCCATTTAAGTTTGCTTTAATTCCACCAATTGTATAGTGTGCGGCTGGGAAAACTGGGATTAAATCAGTTGCTAAATCATAACCAACGTTTTGACAATAATCATACACTAAGGGGAAGCGTTTTTTTAAAAATTCTGCTGATTTCATTCGAAAATCAAGGTATACATTATCATCACCAAGCCGTTTTGTTTCTGTTAAAATTGATCGTGAAACAACATCACGCGGTGCAAGATTTCCCATTTCATGATAATTAGGCATAAAATTTTCACCTTTTGAATTTAATAAAATCGCTCCCTCACCACGTAGCGCTTCTGAAAGTAAAAAAATCTCATTTGCATTTTTACTATAAAACGCCGTTGGGTGAAATTGTTGGAAGTGTAAGTTTTCAATTTCTAAATTTGCACTTTTAGCAATCGTTATAAAGTCCCCACGATTCTCTTTTACACTAGTAGTTGTTAAAAATGAACTACCAATTCCCCCTAATGCTAAAACAAATGCTTCACTTGCAATCGCATGCAGTTGATTGTTTTGAGCAAAATATAATTTGTCATTTTCAAAGTACAATGCTTGTGCCTGTTCTTTAACTTCAATATTCTTGCTATTTAACACACTTGCAGTTAGTCCATCCATTATCATTTTTCCACTCTTGTCACCACCTGCATGTAAGATGCGGTGCTTTGTGTGACCTCCTTCACGAGTAAAATGATACTTTTCCGTTGTTGTCCCATCAAACTTAATATTATTAGCTTCAAGAAAATCAATTGCGATTTTTGATTTACATACAAGTTCACTTATTGATTCAATATTTCCATAATTTGCCCCTGTTTGATATGTATCATCAATGTGTGAATTAATATCCTTTAAATCTGGATTCATTGTTACAGCAATTCCTCCTTGAGCATGATATGAATTGCAAGCATTTAACTGCCCCTTTGTTAGCATCAGTATTTGCTTTGACTTATCAATACTTAATGCTGTTGTACATGCTGCAAGTCCGGAACCAACAATTACAACATCATACATTAACTTAATTCCAACATTAAATCAAGGGCTTTATACGCTTCTTTAGCAATTGTTTCATCAACGATAATCTCGTTTGTTTCATTTTTTAAAACATTGTATACTTTATCAATTGTTGTTAATTTCATCGTTCGACATGTCAACCTTTCACTTAATAAGTAAAATTTCTTATCTGGGTTTTGTTGATTCATCGCATATAAAATCCCACGCTCTGTTCCAACAATAAATTCTTTAGCATCACTACTTGTTGTGTAATCAAGTAACGCTTTAGTACTACCAACAAAGTCTGCCATCTCTACTACCTTCGGATTGGCTTCAGGGTGAATGATGACTTCTGCATTTGGATAAAGTTTCTTTAATTCTTCAACTTGACTAACTTTTAAATTATTATGAATACAACAATGTCCTGGCCATAAATCCATATTTAATCCTGGTATTTGTCCATTTAAATAGTTTCCTAAATTTTGATCTGGAACATATAATAGTTTTTCTCCAACAAAGTGATTAGCAATTTTCTGAGCATTAGTACTTGTTACACAAACATCACTTAATGCTTTAACCGCTGCCGTTGAATTAACATAACAAATAATTTTTGCTTCTGGATTCGCTTTTTTATAATCTTTTAATGCTTGATCATTTACCATATCTGCCATCGGACAACCAGCATCTAAATCTGGTAATAAGACCTTTTTTTCTGGCGATAAAATTTTAGCTGTTTCAGCCATAAAGTGAACTCCACAAAATACTAACATTTTATTTTCTAACTTTTTTGCTACTTGGGCTAAATATAATGAATCGCCAATGTAATCAGCAATTTCTTGAATTTCATCTCGTTGATAATAGTGTGCTAAAATCACCGCATCCTTTTCTTTTTTTAATTTCAGAATTTCTTCTTGATAATTTAACATTTTTCTCCCTTTAATTTCAAATTTTAAAA
>CAZFWW010000065.1:0-7658 GCA_964522645.1 uncultured Mycoplasmatales bacterium | reverse complement strand
GTGGGACTTGATACTTTTGGGAACACGCAGTACGGATCACGCCTTGCAGACCCACGAACTAATATAACTTACCATTCTCGTCAAGATTATTCATACTTTTTAGAAAATTACTTTGAGCTGATTACTAAAACATCAGGATTAGGAATATATACCGAACCAGTATATAACCCTGAATACTTTATGACTGCCGATGAGGATAGTAGTGCAAATTTATATTATTTAATTAATAATCACATTGCATCAGGAGCTAAACGCCAAATTCGTTTTTTCCAATCTAATTGGGGATTAATGCATGAAATTGGTCATGGTTATCAACCAAATCAATCAGAAATGAATGATGGTGAAGTTTCTGTTAACTTTAGTCCGTATACTGCATCAGTTCAGTATGCAACAATGGATGATCAACCAAAGCAAGTTTTACCGACTGAATATAAAACCTTAATTGATGAGCTTGTATATGATGGAATAACATATGAAAATGCCACTAATGGTCATAAG
This sequence comes from uncultured Mycoplasmatales bacterium, assembly GCA_964522645.1. Lineage (GTDB taxonomy): Bacteria > Bacillota_I > Bacilli_A > UBA3375 > UBA3375 > CAZFWW01. The sequence goes on along the minus strand of CAZFWW010000065.1, from coordinate 7,160 downwards.
TTATATTTTTATACAAATATTATAAATCGTTTTGGTTCAGAAACAATTGCTAAAACGCTTGGATCATATGTTGATCGAGCAATTCATAAAAAACAAGAATACGATAAAGAAAATTTCTATAGTGTTACAATGTCGGAAGCACTTAATTTAAATTTATCTCCATATTTTGAAGCATTTGGAATTGAAATTCCGCACGAAAAAAAGCGTGAGTTAATGAAAAGTGATTATACAACATCGCTTCGATTAGCAGTAGGGGATGAAATTGCTGAAGAAAAATATATTGAACTTGGATTACCTTATCCCGAAGCAATGGTAACCAAATCCGAAATTGATACTTTAGGTTTAACAACTGATTTAAAGGTATCATTTGCTGAAAAGTTAATTGGGAGTACAGTTTACTTCTATGAAAGTGGGTATGAACTTGTTCATGAAGCAACAATTACAGATTCACAAATGACTTTTAATTTACCAATTGGTGTGTATAATATTACAACCGATTACCTAAAAGATGGGGATGTATCAGGTGATGATGTAGTATTTATAACAACGAGAACACCTGAAGAAAATATTGCAAATGTTGAAATTAAAGAAGGAACGTATCAATTACGTTATGAATCATCAGGAGTATGGGCACGCCTTGTTTCATTTTCGGTTACCGGAAATAAAGCAACTTTAGATTCAACGGATGCGCGAACAGGTTATTCTTCAACAAGGTTATATACAAAAATCAATGTGCTTCGTGATGGGGAAAATATCCTATCCTATGAAATATATAATGGTGATAATTCCGTAGTTCGTAATGAAACGATTGAACTTCAAGCAGGAGATCAAATTCAAATTTACCATGAAAATCCTAATGTTAATAGATCACAAGTATTAGTTTCGACTACTGATTTCAATGAGTGGTTTGATACGGGTTATTCATACGATAATCGAATTGACTTTTTCTTTAATGGTAAGTACTTGGTTCCGGCAAGTGGTGATGACCAAAAGATGTTTGAAACGCTATATACAGAAATTGAAAATCAAAAACCTGACTTATTACCGAAATATGATTCACCAGGGTATTATCAGGTAATAAAAGCTTTAGCAAAAAATGAAATTACGCAGGTAATTACAACCGATGCCCGACTTGAGGGAACCCAAGTTTATGTTTATGATGACAGTAATAAGCTAATTGTTGAAAAAACCGTAAGTGAAAACAAAGTGGAGTTTACGTTACCAATGGGGCAATATCGTTTTGCGAGTGAATACGTAAAAGTAGATGGATATGTTAAGGATATTAAAAGAGTTGTTACTGAAACAACTAATCGACCAATTCATTTTGCAATAACAGACCAAGTTCCAACAGATATTAAGTTTAAGTTGATTGCAAATACACAAGTTGCAAAATTAGAATATTCAAATCGTGAATTGAAATATAAGAGCGATCGGATTAAAACAACATCTTGTGATTATGATTACTGCTATGATGCTTATGAAGATTTTGTCGACATAATTGTCTTAAGAAATGAAAAATCAATATACTCAACCCGCGTTTATGCAACAAATGTTGGTAGTGATTGGTCAAATTTAGACTTATTAGAAGGAGATCAAGTAATTTTTAATTTCAAACGTCCAGCAGTTGCAACAAAAACTATTCCAAATCAGGGATTAATTGGAACTGCTAAAATTACTAAACAAGATTTAAGTGAGTTTTCTCACAGTGATACTGGAACAATTAAATTTACTGTTATCAGTGGGCAATTAATTCCAGAAAATGCTGATTTAAGTATATATAATCAATCAGTAATTGAAAACTTTAATGAACCTGGAGCATCAAATATTGCCAATTACAAAAAAGTAGGTTATCATAATGATATGAAATTTTTCCGTAATGAATTTACTAGTCAAGAATAAAAATCTATGAAGAAAATAATAATTTCATAATTAAATATTAATTACGGAAATTAAGAAAAATTAATAAAAGTACTGATTTAATCAGTACTTTTTATCTATATCACTATTAAAAATAAAAAAAACATGTTAAAATAGCATATAGTGTGTGAGGAGAAAGATGAAGAAGAAATTAATAATATGTGCAGTTTTAATTGCAATTTTTATCGGAGCTAATAGTTCCATATTACCAGTTCTGGCATTAGAGAATTCACAAATAACAGAATTTCGTTATGATCCAAATTACGATGCTGTAAAAAGTGATAATCTCCAGACATTCCGTCGTGGAGAAAGAATGTCACGTCAATACTTAGGTTATGTTGTAAAACCAAATGATACAATAAAATTTAGCAGTAATGCAAAAGTAAATGTAGCAATTGAATTTATTGACGAAAATCTAAATCGTAAAAGTGTAACAGTGGCTCCAGGAGAAGTTGGCACATTTACGAATCAAGAAACAAATGATTTAGTAATGGTAGCTCGTACTCCGGTCTACCAAGAAGGTTATGATTCAGGAGAAAAATTTCAAATTGAAGTTGAAAATGCGAGTAGTTTTCAAAGAATTCCCTATTATCAAGCGAAATCAATGCAAGAATTACCGAGTATTGAAGAAGGATATAAGATTGAATTTTTAAACGACAATAAAGAAGTTTACAGTACAGCAACAATTAATGATTATACTTTAAATTATGTTGTTAATGCAGGTGTTGGTAGTGAAGGACTAGACTTTGCTTTTCATGTAAAAGGAATGTTATATGGAGATGTGGAAAAATTAACACCACAAACTGCCTCAAAAACGATTGAGCTTAAAGAGGGAGTATTAATCGAAATATATCAAAGTGATTTTGCCAATCATGTCCTATATAAAGATTTAGCTGGAAACAAATTAGACTTTAAACACGATCGTGATGCATCTTCGGTTCGTAGTATGTTAAGGTACCAATTTGATGATGGGTATAATTTATTTAATGGTTTTAAAGCCCCACTTGAAGATGAAAGTGGGAATGTAATTGGTAATTTAGAATTAACAACAAATAAATTAAATGTTAAATTTGATAAACCGCAAAGTGGATATTATGTAAAAGTTAAAAATGCTAGTGGTGCAGTAGTCAAAGAAGCAAATGCATCAAATCAAGAAATTAATAACTTTGAATTAGAAAACGGATATGAAATTGAAGTAAGTGTTGGAATGGTTAAGCACCTTCAAGAAAAAGGTTCATATTTAGATCAGTTACATGATAATACACAAATTTATTCACGTTATCAGTTTAATCGTGGTCAATTCTCAATTAAAAATGTTAGTAAATATTATAATACAACAGATGAAAATGAATCAGTATTTGCCGAGCAAATTAAGAATGATGATATAGCCTTTTATCTAGATTTTGTTGGTTTAGACACACTTGGACACAAAATATATGGTTCTCGTTTTGCTGATCCGAAAAAGAACATGAATTACCATTCTCTTCAAGATTATTCATATTTTTTAGAAAATTATTTTGAATTAATTAATCAAACATCAGGGTTAGGTATTTATACAGATGATGTTTATAGTCCAGAGTATTTTATGTCAGCTGATGAAGATAGTAAGGGATATTTATATTATTTAGGTAGTAACCATATTGCTTCGGGAACGGGATATCAAATTAGATATTTTCAAACACATTGGGGATTAATGCATGAAATTGGCCATGGATATCAACCGATGCAATCAGAGATGTATGATGGTGAAGTTTCTGTAAATTTCAGCCCATACACAGCATCAGTTCAGTATGCAACAATGGATAATCAACCAAAACAAGTATTACCAAGTGAATATGAAAAGTTGATTGATGAGGTGGTAGAGCAAGGTGTAACATATGAAACATCAAAGAATCAACTTTATTTCTTTACAAATATTATTAATCGTTTTGGTTCTGAAACATTTGCTAAAACATTTGGTTCATATGTTGATAAAGCAATTCATAAAAAAGCCGAATATGATAAAGAAAATTTTTATAGTGTAACGATGTCAGAGGCAGTAAATTTAAATTTATATCCGTATTTTGAAGCATTTGGAATTGAAACAACATATGCGAAAAAACGCGAATTTATGCAAATGGACTATGCAACATCACTACGTTTAGCGGTTGGTGATGACCTTGCTGAGGCAAAATATCAAGAATTAGGTTTACCTTATCCAGAAGCAATTGCAACCAAAACAGAAATAGATACTTTAGGTTTAAAAACAGATTTAAAAGTCTCATTTGATGAAAAACTAATCGGAAGTAAAGCATATATTTATGGTAGTGGTTATGAGTTAATACATGAAGCGGAGATTACGAGTTCAGAAATGACTTTTAATTTACCGATTGGTGTTTATAATATTACAACTGATTACATTAAAGATGGATATGTTTCAGGAGAAGATATTGCATTTATAACAACAAGAACTCCAAGTACAAATATTGCTAATGTTGGAATCAAAGAAGGTACTTATCAACTACGTTATGATTCATACGGAGTTTGGTCAAGACTTGCTTCAATTTCAGTAACTGGTAATAAAGCAACACTTGATTCAACAAATGCTCGAACAGGATATTCTTCAAATAAATTATATACTGAGATTAATGTTTTACGTGATGGTGAGAAAATTCTTTCATACCAAATGTATAGTGGACAAAATTCAGTTGTTCGTAACGAGACAATTGAATTGAAAAAAGGTGATCAAATTCAAATTTTCCATGAAAATCCAAATCAAAAACGTTCAAAAGTATTAGTTTCAACGACAGACTTTGAAGATTGGTTTGATACAAAGTATTCATATGAAAATCGTTTAGATTTTATTTTTAATGGTGAATACTTAGTTCCGGCAAGTGCTGATGACCAAAAGATGTTTGAAACACTATATACAGAAGTTGAAAATAAAAAGGCAGATTTATTACCAAAATATGACTCGCCAGGATACTACCAAGCAATTAAAGCATTGTCAGTAAATGAAATTAATCAAGTAGTTACAACTGATGATAAATTAAATGGTTCGCAAGTTTATGTCTATGATGAAAATAATAATCTAATGTTAGAAAAAACTGTAAGTGAAGGAAAAGTTGAATTTAAGTTGCCGATGGGTAAATATCGTTTTGCTAGTGAGTATGTTAAAAAAGATGGATACGTCAAAGATATTGAAAAAGTGGTAACACTAACAACAAATCAACCAATTCATTTAGCAGTAACAGATCAAGTACCAACGGATATTGATTTTGATTTGGTAGCAAATACAAAAGTGGCTCAAGTATCATATTCAAATCGAGAGTTAAAATATAAAAGTGAACGTATTAGAAGTATTTCGTGTGCGTATGACTATTGTTATGATTTTAATGAAGGATTTACCGATTTAATTGTGCAGAGAAATGAAAAACCAATTTACTCAACACGTGTTTATGCAACAAGTGCTGGTAGTGATTGGACTGATTTTGAGTTACTTGAAGGGGATAAAGTAATATTTGATTTTGTTCGTGATGGTAGTGCTGCAAGAACAATTCCTAATCAAGGATTAATTGCATCGGCAAAAATTACTAATCAAAAATTAAGTGAATATTCAAATTCTGATACTGGGAAAATCACCTTTACAGTAGTTAAAGGTCAACTTGTTCCAGAAAATGCTGATTTAAGTGCGTATAATGAGTCAGTAATTGAAAAATTTAATGAAGATGATGCGATAAAAGTTGCTAATTATGACAAAGATGGATATCATAATGATATTAAATATTTCCGTAATGAATTAAATGATCGTAATTTTGAACCGCCGCATTTTGAAAATGCCGAAGATTTAGATTTTAAAATTACTCAAGGGGAAGAAATTACCTTTGGTCAAGATATAATTGCAAAAGACAATAATGGTAAGCAAATTGAGTATAAAATTTATGTTACATATGAAAATGGAGACCAAGTTGAGTATAGCGCATTTAGTGAGTTAGAAAATGAAATTGTTGGTGTGCATCAAATTGAATTATATGCAATTGATGATGAAGGAAAAGAAACACGAAAAACAGGTACATTTACTGTAGAAAAGCAAACGAATAAACCAACAATATCAGGAATTGAAGACATAGCACAAATTGTTCGAAGTAAATATATTATTGGATCAGAAGTTGAAGCAAAAGATTATTTTGGTAATCAATTAGCAATTAAGTATGAAGTTGAGTATGAAGATGGAACAATTGTTGAATACCAAATGGGTGATGAAATCGAATTAAAAACAGTAGGAAAACATCGTATAAAATATACTACAACTGATAAATATGGAAATGAAACAATTGAGTATGCAAATTTAGCTGTTTTAGTACCAAGTGAAAAACCGAGCATAATCGGTGCTAGTGATATAACAATTTTCATTGATGAAGAATATGAATTTAACAATGTTACGGCAAAGGACTATTTCGGTACAGATTTAGTTGTTGAAATTTATTTTACTGATTCTTCGGGAAATGAAATCCAATACCAATTAGGTGATAAACTAATAATTAATGAACTTGGAACATATAAACTTAAATATAAAGCAACCGATGAATATGGACTTGTTAGTGAAAAACAAGTGGATATTAAAGTTATAAGTGCGGATCAAAAGCCAATTATTACAGGAGTTGAAAATATTTCTGGAAAAGAAGGGGAAAAAATCACCTTAGGTGAAGGTATTGAAGCCAAAACAAATGATGGAAAAACTCTAAGTTTTAAAGTTATACTAGAACTTGAAGATGGAACAATAACTGAATATAAGCCAGGAAAAAGAATTAAATTACAAGCAGGTAATCACAAAATTCATTATGTATTTACTTTGGAGAATGGTGATACATATACAGAAGTTGTTACATTAAGCGTATCAGGAAAAAATGAAGAGTCAAATAATGAGAATTCAAACAGTGAGAATTCAAACAGTGAGAATTCAAACAATGACAATTCAAGTAGTAATAATGAATCAGATGTAAGTGCAGATATTAACACTCCAGTTGGATTAGGAAAAACAGGAATGCAAACAATTGTATTTAGTTTAATCTTAGTTTTAGTAATGGTAATTGGACTTAGATATTATATTAAAGCTAAAAAATAAGAAAATAGACAAAGTTAAGGTAATTTGCAAAAGTAAATTAAACTTAATTTTGTTTTTCTTTTGATTTAACAAATTTAAAAGTGCAAATAATACCATTTAAAAGAAATTATATGATATTATATATACGGCACAGATATAA
>CAZFWW010000064.1:0-7825 GCA_964522645.1 uncultured Mycoplasmatales bacterium | reverse complement strand
TATTCTTTAAAAATGATTATATGGTTCACGTTCATACTCAAGGTGATAAAGCGAATGAAATTATGTTAAAAATGTTTAGAGAATTACAAGATAAATATGGTAAAGAACATAATAAAATGTCAATTGAGCATTTCTCATTTTCAAATGATAAAGTGTTTGAATTGATGGATACAGAAAATAGCTTATATATTTCTGGATTACCTCACTATGGATATTATTTCCATGAATCTTGGAAAAATTCTGGACGTGTACCTGAAGAAATTGTTAATAGTTTAACTTCATTTAAACGTGCACTTGAGTGTGGAGCAACACTGGCATTACACTCAGATTTCATGAATTTCCCAACAGATCCACTTGCTTGTTTATATTTTGCAACCAATAAAATAAATCGTGATGTGAATAAAGAATATAATGATCAAGTAATAACAATGAAGGATGCATTGCGTGGTATTACAATTAATGCGGCTAAAAACAATCAATTAGAAAAATATATTGGATCAATCGAAGTTGGAAAATTTGCCGATTTAACAGTCTTAGATGTAGATGTTTTTGAGATGCCAGAAGTAGATTTATTAAAGACGAATGCAGTCGGAATTTATGTGGGAGGAGAGTATCATAAGAATAACTTATGATAAATAATTATGATATTAATATTATTATTAATTTTATCGGTAGTACTAGTCTTTACCTTTAAGCCAGTAACCGAAAAAACAAAAATCCCAATGGTAATATTCTTTTTACTATTTGGAATTATTTTTAGCGAATACGGATTATTTAATTTAATTGGAACAGATAATGTGTTAAATTTAGAAATTCAACCAACATTAGCATATGTTTCTAACTTAGCAATTTTAGCACTGTTTTTAAATAGTGGAATGGGCTTGGACTTACAAGCGATTAAGTCTTCGGGAAAAGATGCAACCTTCTTATCGATATTTCCAGTACATATTGAGGGAATAATTATGGGGTTCATTACATATGTATTAATGACTATGGTATTTCCACAATTAGGTTATGGAACAATCCCATTATATGGATTTTTAATTGTTATGGCAACTTATGCAATTTGTTCACCAGTTTTAATTATTCCATCAGCAATGAAAATCAAAGCAACAGGAGCTAAATCAAAAATTTTAGACAATATGATTATTGCTAGTATTTGTGACCCGTTTACTCCGTTTCCATATTTGATTTCAATGTTAATCTTTTTAGTGATTCAGGAAAGTGGAGACTTTAGTATTTCACCATTAATGGCAATTGCAGGACTTTTTTTAGCACTTATATTAGTAACAATTCTTGGTTATGTGGTTGGTTTAATAATTGCAAAAATCATTAATAAGTTAATAACTGATGATGACTTAGCACCAAAAACTAGTCTGCTTGTAGCTCTAAGTCTAAATATTATTAATTTTGCTGTTATTGCTTTAACAGGACCACTAGCAGCATTTGGTATTATTACGGCTGTCGGTATCGGAATAGGATTTAACAAAACAGTTAAAGATAGTATTAGGGCAGGAATCTTACAAAAATCACAATTACTATTTGGATTATTATTATTTCCAATTGTCTTTGTTTATGTTGGTTCACAAACGCAAGTGGATAAACTATTCAATCCGTTATTACTAGTGGTATTACTTGTTATTACAATTCTTGGTCCACTAATTAAAATGGCTGTTACAAAATTATACTTACAAAAGCGTGGTTATTCATCAGAGGAAATAAGTTATGCTCAAACTGGTTTTGCTCTAAAGGGAATTATTATTATTAATATGTCAGTGTTATTTGGCCCAATCTTTAAAAGTATAGGTCTTGAAGTAATGCTTGATTTTATGTATTTATTAGCAGCATTGTCAGTAATTGTAACAATTCCATTAGGAATTTTAAAACTAGAAAAATTTGAAAAAAATTGGAATAAAGAAATTAAAAACAAATAAAATTAAAAGTTGGTTTAAAGGCAAAGTCCTAAAGCCAACTTTTGGTTTTTAAATTATTTATACCAAAATTAGATAAAGATAAAATTTAACTCGTGCGGTAATTAAAACAATCTTAAAAAATATTGTTTCAGAGGAAAAACCATTAATATGAATGAAAATGAAAAAGTGATTAACAGATTAAGCAAAAATAAAACTAATTTCCGGAAGATAAATTCGAAGAGATAATCTTTTATGTTATAATAGACAATAGTTAATATTAAAATATTAATAACGTCGATAGGAGAAAAATGGAAAGTAAATTTAAAATAATGGCCTTAGGTGGTCTCGATGAAAATGGAAAAAACTGTTATATTGTGGAAACAGCAGAAGATATTATTGTAATTGAAGCAGGAAGTAGTAATTTTAATAACAAATCTTTAGGGATTGATATTGTAATACCTGACTTTAATTATTTAGAGAAAAATAAGGATAAAGTTCGTGCAATCCTTATTTCTCATGGTCACTTTGATCAAATGGGAGCAATCTCATATTTAATGGAACAACTTGAAGTACCAGTGTATGCAAGTTCATATACGATTGAGTTTTTAAAACATTATGTAAATAAAAAGAAATATAAATTGTTAAAAGAATTAAAATATAGTGGGATTCTACGTTTAGGTAACTTGAAAGTTGAACCATTTAGTTTATCTCATGCAATTTATGGTAATTTTGGTTTTGTAATTTCTAATGAAGCACGAGAAGCAATAGTTTATGCAACTGATTTTAATTTTGATCAAACAGCAAATCGCTTTGGTCGTACAGACATTCGTAAGATTGTTGAGTTATCGAAAAAATACACTGTAAAAGGACTTATGGTTGAATCAATTTCAGCTGATAGTATTGGAATGGCAGCAGGAGACCAATCATATCACGCTCAATTTGCACGTACAGTTGAAAGTGCACCAGGACGATTAATTGTTAGTTTATATTCATCAAATTTAGCAGGAATGACAAATATTATTAAAATGGCAGAAGAGTATGATAAAAAAATCGTAATTATTGGTCGTGACTTATTAAATTATGTTAATATTGCTCGAAATGCCAATTATATTTCGCACAAAAAAGAATTGTTTATTCGTATCTCTGATATTAATAAGTATGATGATAATCAATTAATAATTGTAGTTGCTGGATTATATTTAGAACCATTTACAACATTACAAAAAATGTCAACAAATAGTCATAATATTATTAAAATTGGTGCAAAAGATACAATTTTAATTGCCTCAAAACCTTATGATGAAATTGAAGCAAATGCTCAAAATATTTTAGATATTATAGCACGTACAGAATGTGAAATTAAATCACAAAAAATTAATGTTGCATCTCATGCATATCAAGAAGATATAAAAATGTTAATTAACTTATTTGAACCACAAATTATTATTCCAATTAAAGGAGAATACCGTAAGTTTAAAATAATGCAAGAACTTGCAACTAATATCGGAATTTTAATAGAACAAGTTAAAGTCTTAAAAAATGGTGAACAATTAGAAATTCATGATGAGTTTGCAATCGTTAATAATGAATACACTTTAGAACCAACATTGATTTCAACTTCAGAAGATGAGCCAATTAATCCGATTGTGTTACGAGATCGTGAAGTATTATCAGATAATGGATATGTTCTTTTAATATTAACGTTCTTAAAAGGAGAACAGGAAATTGTTCAAGAGCCAGAAGTTATTTCAGGTGGTTTAATTCAATTTGATGATGATGAGGACTTAATTGCTGGATGTAAAAAAATCATTAAAAATGAATTAGAAAAAGGTCATAGCAACCGTGAATTAGTAACTAAATTAAAAACGAAAGTAAGTCGATATTTACAAAATAATATAGGTAAAACACCAATCGTTTTACCAGTTAGAATGGAAGTTGATCCAAAACGTATTAAAAGGAAGAAAAATGAAACAAAAAAAGAAAAATAATAAACGATCACAAAATAGCATTTTTCAAAATAATCAAGTAAAAGGGATAGTAATTATGTTACTATCCATTTTAGCAATTTTAAATAGTGGACTAATTGGAGAATTACTTGATGGAACAGGTGATTTTTTATTTGGAGTATATCGTTATGCTGTATATATTTACGGAATGATTGCAGGAGTAATGCTATTTTCAAATCGTTTATCACTACTATATAAAGATAAAAAAGGGATTTTCTTAAACTTTGTTTTCTTTAATATTTTGTTAATGATTGGTGAAGAGATGTTATTAAATAATTCACAAACTATTAATGAGTATTTTGCAAATCTTGTTGACATTGGTGGAAGTAATGATATTGGAATAATTGGTTACATTATTGTTAATACGATTATTGTTTTATTTGGAGAATTTGGAATTAAAACAATTATTTTCTTTTTATGGGCTTTTTCAATTTTGATTTTAATTGATTTAGAGGATATTATTCAACTAGTAAAAACTCGCTTTAATGAATGGAATAAAAGTACTAAGAAGAATGAAACGAAGAAAAGAGATTTAAGTAAAAGAAAATCAAGTAAAAGAGAAACAATTAAAGTTGATGAAGATTTTGAAGTTGTAAGCGAAAAGGATAATTCGGATTTTAATGTTCAAGAACAGACAACAACAGATACTAATATAGTAGAACCAATTATCACGAAAATTGATGATATGGATTATCAAATTCCTAGTATTGAGTTACTTAATGAATATGGTGAAAATAATCAAAAAGTTATAAAAGAATTAGAAACAATTGCTCGAGAAAAAGCCAAATCGTTATTAGCAACACTTGCTAGTTTTAATTTACGAGTTGAAATTACCAATATTTTAATTGGACCCAATGTTACAAAATATGAATTACAGCCAGAATTAGGGGTAAAGATTAGTAAATTTAGTTCCCTTTCAAACGATATTGCACTTTCTTTAGCAGCAAAAGCAGTTCGTATTGAAGCACCAATTCCTGGAAAACAAGCAATTGGTATTGAAATTCCAAATGATAAAACGATGATGGTTGGTTTAAAGGAAGTTTTAAAGGCTAAAACGAATGATTATGAACGTAAACTTCAAGTGGGATTAGGAAAAGATATTGCGGGTGAGCCAATTTTTATTGAAATTAATAAAACACCACACATGCTAGTTGCCGGTGCAACCGGAAGTGGAAAAAGTGTTTGTGTTAACGGAATTATTATTTCTCTTTTAACAAAAACTAGTCCGCAAAATGTAAAAATGATTATGATTGACCCGAAAAAAGTAGAATTAACACCATTTAACGGAATTCCACATCTATTAACACCAGTTGTCACTGAACCGAAAAAAGCAGCGATGATTTTGAAAAAAATGGTTGTGGAAATGGAACATCGTTATGAATTGTTTTCTAAAACAAATACTCGTAATATTGAAGGATATAACAGTAAAATTCAAGTGGATAATCCGTATAATTTTAAAAAATTACCGTATATTGTCATTATTGTTGATGAACTTGCGGACTTAATGATGGTTGCTTCAAATGAAGTTGAAGAGAGTATTGCACGCCTTGCGCAAATGGCACGTGCTGCTGGAATCCACTTAATTATCGCAACACAACGTCCTTCAACTGATGTTATAACTGGTTTAATAAAAGCAAATATTCCAACAAGAATTGCCTTTTCTGTTTCTTCAAGTATTGATTCAAGAACAATTCTTGATTCAACCGGAGCTGAAAAATTACTTGGAAAAGGGGATATGTTGATTTCGGAACAAGGGTCAAATACACTTAATCGAATTCAAGGTGCATTTATTAGTGATGAAGAAGTGATGACAATTGTTGAAGAAATAACAAAACAATTTGCTGAATCAGACATTGATGAAAATTATGATGAAGAATTAGTTAGTGTAACAGAAATAAGTGAAGAAGAAATGGATTTAGATGAGTATTATGAGGATGTTAAGCGTGATTTTATCCAAATGCAAAAGGCATCAGCATCACACATTCAACGCCGCTATAAAGTGGGATTTAATCGAGCAATGCGTATTATTGAACAATTAGAGGAAAATGGGGTGATTTCTGCAAGTGAAGGAACTAAACCCCGTAAGGTATTAATAGAGGAGATAGATGAGGATAACTAAGAGCAAAAATTATTATCGGTTTGCTGATAATATTTCAAATAATAATGTACTAAGTTTAATGAGAATTATTAAAAAAGAAAATAAAGAAGATATATTTTACTATAGATTAATCAATAAAATGCTAAAGTCAAGTACAAAGTCGTTAGATAAAATTGATTTTGAAGTAAAAAAAACAGAATATTATGATACGGTATTAAATAACATTCAAAGTGATTTATATAATTATGTGATTATTGAGCAAAAAATGCAGTATATAAATGAAAAATTTACTCCAAGTGTGACTTTTGACAACGTTATTGATTTGTTTAATGATTATATTGAAAATAATCGTTTAATCCAACAAGAATTAGAGATTGAGCTGGCAAGTATAAAGGTTAATTATGATTTATTATTAAACAATCATACTCGTTATGCTAAGCGCCTTGCAATGGATGCGGTGTATGGACATAACGAAAACTATTTGACTTTAGAAGCAGAAGAAAAGTTATTAGAAAAAATCACTTTATCCGACTTACAAGATTGTGTTTCTAATACAGAATGCGTTCACGAGTATGTATTTCATAAGACTAATGCAAATGAAGAATATCAAAAAAAGTTGATTTCAGAGCAATTAGAAATTCAAAAATATCAAGAATGTTTAGAGTTTTCAGAAATTGTAGTTGAAAAAAATATTGATCAGGCAAAACTAAATCTAATGTATGTATTTTCAAAAGAATATACACGAGAAGCGCTTAATGTTTTCAATATGATTTTAGGAGCAGATTCATTTTCAAAATTATTTGTTAATGTTCGAGAAGCACATTCAATTTGTTATTATGTAAACAGTCGAGTTGTAAATCGTAAACTAATTCAAATTGAAACCGGAATTAATAAAGCAAATATTGACCAAGCTGAAAGGTTGATTGACGAACAAATAAGTGCAATTAAAAATAATGAAATATCAGAAATTGAATTAGCAAAAGCAAAAATCGTTAATACGTATCAAGGGATGGAAAATGAGTATTTAATGCGAAAATCCCTTACGGAAAACAATATTTTATATGGACTGTCTGATGATATTGGAGAAATTATTAATGATGTTATGGCAGTAACAAATGAAGAAATTGTCGAAATGGCAATGGATTTAAAAAAAATAAAAAAGGTAGTGGTGAAATAATGAAACAGTATTTAGAATGTTTAAACCATGTAATGGAAAATGGTATCAAAAAAGAGGATCGTACAAATACAGGGACAATTAGTTGCTTTGGGTATCAAAATCGCTATGATTTAAGCGAGGGATTTCCGCTTGTAACAACAAAAAAAACATTTTGGCGTGGGATTGTCCATGAACTATTATGGTTTATAAGTGGTGACACAAATATTAAGTATTTATTAGAAAATGATGTCCATATTTGGGATGAATGGGCAGATGAAAATGGAGATTTAGGTTCAGTTTATGGTGAACAATGGCGTGATTGGCAAACTAAAGATGGTCGCCATATTGATCAACTCCAAAATGTGATTAATCAGATAAAAAATAATCCTGATTCACGCCGTCACTTAGTCGTTGCTTACAATCCAGGAGAAGTTGATAATCAAGCACTGCCTCCATGTCATTCATTTTTTCAGTTTTATGTTGTTGATAATAAACTTAGTTGCCAATTATACCAACGTAGTGCTGATTTGTTTTTAGGAGTTCCGTTTAACATTGCTTCATACGCATTATTAACACACATGATTGCTCATGTTTGTAATTTAGAAGTTGGAGATTTTGTTCATACTTTTGGTGATCTTCATATTTATAATAA
>CAZFWW010000063.1:0-7846 GCA_964522645.1 uncultured Mycoplasmatales bacterium | reverse complement strand
TTGTTTTATCTGCTTCTAAAAATGGTAATTTATCCCATAGTGGATGATTTACTACAGCGATAAAATCATTTTCAGTAACTTCGTGTTCACTGAATGTTTGTCGTAGTTCAATGTTCTGAATGAAAATACGAACAATATTAGCTAACGATTCTTCGGCTAAATATAAAGAATTTTGTGTAAATAATGTTTTAATTTCTTCATATTTATCAGCGTATAAATCAGTTGTTTTCTCGATAAAGTTTGGGAAAACAATTGCTAGTGCTTCACCATGAGCAATATGACAAATACTGCCGATGACCTCACTTAGTGGGTGGGGTAAGTTTGCCCCTCCAGTTGCTAGTGACATACCTGCAAAGTTTTGAGCAACAAGTAGTTTTTCACGATACTCAATATTATCAAGATCATTTAAGCATTTTGGTAAATACTTAATAATAATGTCAATAGCACGAAGGGCAAGTTCTTTACTATAAGCATTAGCACGTGGTGAAATATAACTTTCAAATGCATGAGTAAAAGCATCAAAAGTTGTCATTGCCGTTAATCTTTTAGGAAGACTAGTAACAAGGGTTGGGTCTAAAATTGCAATATCTGCATAATTGTTATTATGGAAGATACTTTCTTTAAAATCATCATGCGTTACAACCGCAGCTTGAGTTACTTCAGAACCAGTCCCTGTTGTCGTTGGAACTGCAATATAAGGAACAGATTTAACATCGTCATACTTTGCGAATGGATCACCATATGAACTGATTAATGTATTCCAATCATATTCTTGATTTAAAAGTAAACGAATTGTTTTTGCAGTATCCAGGGTTGAACCTCCACCGACAGCTAAGATTGCATCAATTTTATGTACTCTTGCAAGCTCGATTCCACGATCAATCATTGCTGATGTTGGATTAGGCATCACCTCATCAAAATGGATAAATTCAACATTTGGACAGATGTGCTTTACCAAGTCATAAGTGTCGCTAAGTGGCTTTACGTTTTCGGTCGTAACTAATAAACACTTTTGGTAGTTTTTTAAGACCTCAGGTAATTTATTAATTGTTTCCGCACCAATGATTATTTCGGTTGGTATATTAAAATAATTATTCATTTTCAATTATCTCCTTTCTTATCCATTTTTATTATATGAAAGTTTAATATTGGAAATATTTTCTAATTTCCGTTATTAACGGTAAGAGGAAAAAATGAAAGTATTTACACTATGTTATGATAAGGGTAGGAGGGATAAAGATGGAATTATCACAGTATTTAAAGGTTAATGAAGCGAAAATATTAAATGACTTACAAAAGTTAATTGCGATTAAAACCTTTGCTGGTTCAGCTAAATCAACCAAAAATGAGCCACTTGGAAATAATATTGCAAGTGCTTTTGCTTTGATTACAGAAATTAGTAACCGTGAAGGATTAACAGTTACTAATTATGATAATTATGCACTAGCAGTAGATATTAACCCAGAACAATCAGAGATTGAATTTGCCTTTTTAAATCATGTTGATACAGTAGAAATATATCATCCAGAATTATGGGATACTCCTCCATTTACATTGACAAAAGTAGAAGATGTTCTATATGGACGTGGAGTTAATGATAATAAAGGACCATTAATTTATGTACTTTATACATTAATATATTTGAAAAATTATACAGACATTAAAAAGAAAATTCGTTTAATTATTGGTGGTGCCGAAGAAACATCATGGGCTGGAATTAATTATTATAAACAAAAAACAATTAATGAAATTCCAAAATACGCAATTTCACCAGATGGAAATTTTCCGGTAATTAATCTTGAAAAAGGGATAATCCATTATCAATATGAAGTTAATATCAAAGATGATTATATTAAATCAATCAAATCGGTTGATGATCGAAGTCTAAATTGTGCTAAAATTAAAATAACAACAAAAAATCGGGATGAAATTTTAGTTAACGGAATTGAGACAAAATCACGCTCTCCAAAGCAAGGTGTAAATGTAATTGAAAAAATTGATGCAACACTGCAAACAAAATCAGATGTATTGAAGTTTCTTGTTAAAAATTTTAATACATACACAGGTGATATATTTAATCTTAATGATTTTGAAACAGCAGAAAAGCAATCAACATTTAATGTATCAACCATAAATTATTATAATGATAAATTAGTGGTAAATTTTGATTATCGTTTTATTTATGATTATGATGAAAGTTACATTAAGTATAAACTCCAAAAAGTACTAACAACAGGAACGTTAAGTAAAACGAAATTATTACCATTTCATGAACTTGACGAAAGCAGTAAACTTGCTAAAGAATTAAAGCAAAGTTATGAAAGTGTAATGGGTGAACCGCTTACATTTCATACAAAAGGTGCAGCTTCTTACGCTCGAAGTTTTGATAATGCACTATGTGCAGGACCAGTATTTATCGGTGAGGATAGCAAGTCTCACAAACCAAATGAAATGATGAAGATAAGTAGCCTGGTTAAAGCATGCGAAATATACACAAAATTAATTTGTGGATTACTAGGAGGAAGAAATGAAAGATAAAATTCAGAAGTTATCAGGTGCAATGATGATACCAATCATCTTAATTGTAATTGCCGGGTTTAGTATCGGGATTGGAGCAGCATTTTCTGATCCAACAAACGTTGCGAAAATGGGATTAACATGGCTTATTCCAGAAGGTGGAATTGTTCAAAATATTTTTAATTTAATCAATGGTATAGGATTTACAGTAATGCGATTTTTACCAATTTTCTTTGCAATCGGTCTTTCTTTTGGACTTGCAAAAGAAGAACAAGGTTGGGCTGCATTATCAGGTCTATTCTTTTATATTCTTGTTAATACAACAATCGGTGCAATCTTAGGCCAAAATGGACTTAGTGCTGATACAACAACAGTTGAAGCATTTATTCAAAGTGGACTATCAGAATATGATGCACTAGTAAAATCATCATTATATACTGAGTTTTTAGGAATTTTCACTTATAACATGAGTGTGTTTGGTGGGATTTTATCAGGTTTATTCGTATCATTTGTTCATAATCGTTACTATGACAAAGAGTTATCAAATGCCTTATCATTTTTCTCAGGTGTTAGATTTGTACCAATTGCACTTGCAGTATTTGCAATTCCAGTATCATACGTATTCTTTTATTTATGGCCAATGATTGGTTCAGTGCTTACAGGAGTAGGTCAATTAATCGGTCGTAGTGGATTATTCGGTACATTCTTATTCGGAGCAATGGATAAAGCATTATTACCATTTGGTTTACACCACTTAATTGCCTTCCCACTTGAGTATACATCAGTAGGGGGAACAGAAGTTGTTTGTGGTGAAACTTATGAAGGAATTAAAAACATCATGAATGCCCAAATGGGTTGTACAGAATCAGTTGGTTATTTAACTCGTAACTTCCAAACAGGACGTTTATTATTCCAATTTGGTGGATTTACAGGTATTGCTTTAGCAATTTATCATACATCGCTTGAAGAAAATCGTGCGAAAATTGCTTCACTATTAATTCCAGCAGTAATTACTGGGGTATTAATCGGGGTTAGTGAACCACTTGAATATACATTCTTATTCGTAGCACCAGTTTTATACTATGTTGTATATGTACCACTTGCAGGTCTATCATATGTACTTGCCGAGTTATTCCAAATTTCAATTAATGGTACAGCAATCATCTTTATGATTCCAAATTTATTCCAAATGGATAAAGTACATGCCTTACCACTACTTTTCTTAATTCCAGCATACTTTGCGATTTATTACTTTACATTTAAATGGGCAATTTTAAAATGGGATATTAAAACACCAGGTCGTGAAAAGAAAAATGTTAAATTATATTCGAAGAAAGATTATCAAGAACGAAAAGCATCAGAAAATGATGCGCTTGAAATTAGAATCATTGAAGCATTAGGTGGAAGTAGTAATATTGATAACGTTACAAACTGTGCAACAAGATTACGAGTTAATGTATATGATAGCACTAAAGTTGCAAGCCGTGATGAGTGGATGGATGAATTAGAAGCACTAGGACTTGTTCAAGTTGATACATCATTACAAATCATTTACGGACCACGTGTAGTTACAGTTGCTTCAAAGGTTAAATCGGAGCTATCACGAAAGGATACAAATGAATAAAGAAATTACCAATATTCGAAAAAATATTATTGAAATGGTATATCAAGCTGCTAGTGGCCACATTGGTGGTTCACTAAGCGCAGTAGAATTATTAACTGTATTATATTTTGAGGTAATGAATATTAACCCAGAAAATATTACTTGTGATAAGCGTGATCGTTTTGTGTTATCAAAAGGCCATGCATCACCGCTTTTATATTCAGTTTTAACAGAAAAGGGAATTTTAAATGAAGATTTATCAACATTCCGTCAAGTGAATTCAAAGTTGCAAGGACACCCAAACATGAATTTAGTTCCAGGAGTTGAAATGTCAACAGGATCACTAGGTCAAGGTTTATCAACGGCAGTTGGGATGGCTAAAAGTTTTAAAATTGATGGTAAACCCAATAAAGTATACGCACTTGTTGGAGATGGTGAAATTCAAGAAGGACAAATTTGGGAAGCATTAATGGCAGCAGCTCACTACCAACTTGATAATTTAACAGTAATAATTGATAATAATAATTTACAAATTGATGGTGATATTAGTGAGGTAATGTCTCCATATCCACTTGATGCAAAATTAGCAGCATTTAATTTTGATGTTCAAGTAATTGATGGACACGATATTGCAGAAATTAAGAAAGCATATTTAAAGCCAAGCACTAAACCAAAAGCAATTATTGCTAAAACAATTAAGGGAAAAGGGATTAGCTTTATGGAAAATAATGCTGGTTGGCATGGAGTTGCTCCAAGTCAAGCCGAGTATGAACAAGCTATGCAAGAATTGGGGGTAAAATGACAAAAGCAACACGTGAAGCATACGGTGAAAAGTTAGTAGAATTAATGGATAAAAACGAAAAAATTGTTGTGTTTGATGCTGATTTATCCAAATCAACTAAAACCGCGTTAGCTCAAGGAAAATACCCAAATCGTCATATCAATGCCGGAATTGCTGAAGCCAATATGATTACAATGGCAGCAGGAATGGCAACAACGGGAAAAATCCCGTTTGTTAGTTCATTTGCAATGTTCTTAGCAGGTCGTGGATTTGAACAAATTCGTAATTCGGTATGTTATCCGAAACTAAATGTTAAATTATGTGCAACTCATGCTGGAATTACAGTAGGAGAAGATGGAGCATCACACCAAGCAATTGAAGATTTGGCAATTATGCGTGCGATTCCAAATATGGTTGTCTTAAATCCGTGTGATGAGATGCAAACACGAGCAGCACTTACAGCTGCTAGTAAATACGAAGGTCCGTGTTATATTCGATTAGGTCGCTTGGCTACTCCAAGTGTGTATCATACTGAAGAACCATTTGTTATTGGTAAAACATATGAATTGAAATCGGGAACTGACTTTGTGATGTTTGCAACTGGTTATATGGTTCATATAGCTCTTGAAGTAGCAGAAAAGCTCCAAGGAAAATATAGCATTAAAGTAGTTGATGTTCCTTCGATTAAACCATTAAATGAAGCTGATGTTTTAGCAAATGTTAGTGAAATGAAAGCGATTGTTACACTTGAAGAACATACCGTAATTGGTGGATTAGGTAGTGTAATTAAAGAAAAAATCGCTTTAAAAGATCCGAAAAAAGTCTTAAGTATTGGGATTGAAGATACATTTGGAGAGAGTGGAAAACCAAATGATTTATTGGAAAAATATGGTCTAACAACAGACAAAATAATTACAAAAATTGAGGAGCATGATGCGATTTTTAATTGATACAGCAAATATATGTGAAATAGATCAGGCAATTGAACTAGGGTTTGTTGGAATTACTGCAAATCCGGTAATGTATAATAAAGAAAATACAACAGTAAAAGCATTTATTGCAGAAAATAAAAATAAAAGTCCATTTATCACTGCTGAAGTTATTGGTACTTATGAACAAATGATTAAGCAAGTTGAGGAAATTATTGCAGAGCATGCAAAAACAATTATCAAACTTAACTATGGAGTGGAAGAATTAAAATTAGCAAAATATTTAAAAGAAAAGAAAATAAAATTTGCGTTCACATTAATTTTCACACCATTACAGGCAATGATTGCGATGCAAGCAGGTGCAAGTTATTTATTTTACTTTATTGCTCGAAATGAAGAATTAGGAAATAATCCAGAGCAACTATTAAGTGAAATTAAAAAAATTATTAAAGAAAATAACTATGACTGCCAGTTAATTGGAGCAAGTATCCGCAATCATCACCACTTAAATAGTGCGCTTAAGCATTGTGAATATGCAGCAATACCGCTAGCGTTAATTAAAAGTAGTTTTGAAAATGAACAAGTTAAAATTGGAGCAAAACAGTTCAAGGAAAACTTAGTTATTAGTTGAAAATAATATTGATTTTAAATTAAGAAAAGGAGAATCTCACTTGTGGTTCTTCTTTGCTTTATTATTCATATTTGAGGTAAATTAGAAAAATTTAAAACAATGTTTGGAAGATGATTCAATAATGTTCAAGAAATTTTGTATAATAAAGTTAACAATGATTAGTTGGGAGAAAAATGAAAATACGTGAACGAAAAATACTATTACATCTACTAAAAAATGATTTAGTAACAATTATTGAGATTGCAAAAGAAGTCGGAGCTTCGGAAAAAACAATTCGCATGGATTTAAAAAAAGCCAATATTGTTAATACACTAGCAACAACGGATTTGCAGTTAATAAAAAAACGTGGACGTGGAATTAAGATTGTTGGTTCTGAAAGTGAAAAGATGAATTTAATCAAAGAATTAGAACATGACCAAGAAGAGCTTAATTATGTTTTGTATAATCAAAAAGAATGTTATATATTATTAATATTATTAATAAGTTCACGCCCGATTTCGATTGCTAAATTAGAAACAAAATTGTTTTTAACCCGTGGAATAATTTACAGTGCTTTAAAATCAGTTGAAGAAATTTGTTGCGACTATAACCTGACATTAGAAAAGGATAATAATACTTATCAAATTATCGGACCGGAAAAGAATTATCGCTATTTAATTTTTAAAACCGTTCGTAAATTATATACAACATCAGAAGTATTTTCAAGTACTTGTATGTATGACCTTTTAGCAAAGTTGGGTTATGATTTAGTAGAAGCAAAAGTAATCTTTGCTGAAGTTGAACAAATTGTTTGTAATTTTGAGCAAGTCTTTACAATTAAACTGATTGGTGATAGTTTAGAGTATTTTAAATTAAAAATGTTTATTTCAATTAATCGTTATCGTGATAAAAAGTATGTTGAGAATACTGAGCAATTTCAGGATAAAGTTTACGAACTGACAGATGCAACTAAAATTAATAAAATGAAGGAGCATTTTTACCAACTATATCATCAGGAGTATTTAGAGGCAGAAATCCTTTATTATATTAGTCAACTTAGTACGCTCCAAACATACTATATTAATGTCAAAAAATTTGTATTGCCAACAGCAAAAACAAAAATTAATATTATTAATAATGAAATTAAACAAGAATTAAAGCAGCAACTAGGAATCAAGTTAACAACATCAGATTGTCATTATTTAGAGAAGGTTTTGATTCAAAATTATAATGCTTTTATTTTTGAAGAAAATCAACTTAATATTAGTGAATATGATTTAATTTTAAATCAAAAATATTTGCAAAGTATCGAGCAAATTGTTAAAACCGCAATTAGAAATCAAGAACCAGAGTTAATTAAAAATCAAGAGTTTATTAAAATAATTAGTCAGTATTTAACGATTAAA
>CAZFWW010000062.1:0-7851 GCA_964522645.1 uncultured Mycoplasmatales bacterium | reverse complement strand
AGCCAATATTTAGTCCTGAAGATATAGAAATGTTGGAAATTAGATATCATCATAACCAAAGACATTATGGATTTAAACACAATTATAAATTTAGAAATAAAGTAATTATAGATGGGCAAAATGCTAAGCACCAAAAACAAAGAAAGAAAAATGGAAAAGTTTATAATTATTATTATGTAATTGGTGGAACTTATGTTAATGAAAATACGCTTAAAAATTTAATATCAATAAAAGCAAAAGAAGAATATGAAAAACAAATGGGAAGAGTTGAGAATTTAATTAAGGATTTAGCTTATGATTTATCAATTGGGAGTATTACAAAAGAGGAATTTGATACTAAATATAAAAGAATAATTGAAAAGAATGTAGTTAAGGAGTTTAAATTTGAATATATATTTGTAACAACTACATATATTGGGGGAGAAAAGAAGATAGAATATAGTATAAAATAAGATATTATTATAATACCAGAAAATATTAACAAAATTTAAAAAAGTCCTGTGCAGTACAGGACTTAAAAACTTATTTAATTTGCTTAAAACGTAGTTTACTTACAAAGAATAAGTTACATAGTATAATAACTAATGTTTGCATTTATGACTCTAAAACAAAAGACAAACTTGTTAATGTAATTGAAACATTTGGGTAAACACCTTCATGGAGAGTGCGGTTAATAGTAACATTTCCATTGATATGGTCTTTGATTTTTTCAAATGCAGGTGTAAAACGTAGGTTAGAAAACATAATATTATTAGCTTCCCTATTATATAAAAAGCATAGTATGTCTAGTTTATTATTGTCATCAAAATCATTTTCATCAAAATTAATCATATGATCTAATACCTGTTGCTCAGTATAGATTAAATTATAATCGTTCTTTGTATTAAATGGCATCGGACCTCCTTTCTAGATATTTTAATATCAATAATATTATATCTCATAAACATATTAATGTTTATGATGAATAGGTTAAAATTAAATTGGTGTTACATATGGTATAATATATAATGATATTAGGTAAAATTTCAACTTAAATACCTATTAAATACTTATAAGGTTGCTTGGAGGCGTTATGTTACAATCAGATATATTTGAAATTAACAATGGAGATATTGTGGAAAATGATATAAGGGATAATATGCCGAATATATTGGATATATTACTA
Source organism: uncultured Mycoplasmatales bacterium (assembly GCA_964522645.1). Taxonomy (GTDB): domain Bacteria; phylum Bacillota_I; class Bacilli_A; order UBA3375; family UBA3375; genus CAZFWW01. The sequence continues at coordinate 6,686 of CAZFWW010000062.1, read as the reverse complement.
ATTGATAGAACTAAAACAACTGAAAAAAAAACTCATAATATTATTTGGGCAAATGAAAATTATATAAATTTTGGGAAGAAGTATTACTCTCCCGAATCACCAATAATGCCAGAGTTGATTACTGGTCAAATGGGAAATATAATAAAACCTCGTGCTTTAAAAAATGATGAAGTGAAAAAAGAAAGAACAAAGTCAAAAGCTGAAGTGTTTACGCCAACATGGGTAGTAAAAAAACAAAATGACGAAGTAGACAAAATGTATAAAGAAGATGACTTTCAAACATATATTAATCGTACATGGTTAGAAATTACTTGTGGTGAAGCTCCATACATGGCTAGTAGATATGATATGGAAACAGGTGAAATGATTGATTTAGATAAACGGGTAGGTTTTTTAGATAGAAAATTAAAATTAATAAATGAACAATGCAATATAAAAGAGGATTGGTTTTCAAACGTAATAAGTGCATATAAATCATCTTATGGTTTTGAGTGGAGTGGAGACTCATTATTGTTAGCTAGAGAAAATTTATTATTTACTTTTTTTGATTACTATGAGTTTAAATGGAATGAGTTTCCAACAACGGATATGATATTAGAAATAGCCATAATAATAAGTTACAACGTATTTCAGATGGATGGATTAAAATTTACAATTCCATTATCAGAAAAAAAAGAAAAAATTGAGCAAATTCAAATGTTGTTGTTCGATGATTTTGAGGAAGAAACAAAAGTTACAATAAAAAAAGGTAAAAGAGTAAAAATTATGAATTGGGAAATTAATAAAATGGAATATTTTGATAAAGGGGTAAATTAAGATGGGAAAAGAAATAAAATTTGTTGAACAAACAATGGGTCGTAAAGTTATATATGTATATGAAAAAGATTATGTAGAAGAGAAAGGTTTTTTAAAAATCGGAGATGCAAGTATTGATAAACCAAATGAAGACTTTAGAGATAATAGTGAATATTTAAATTCTGTGGCGGAGAAGCGTATAAGAGATTATGAACATTCAAGTCCTATAACAATACTATATACAACTTTAGCTGTAGATAAAGAATATAAGTTCTTTAGAGACCATCAGGTTCATGAGGTATTACAGCGTTCAGCCATAAATAAAATAACTAAAGGAAAATCAACTGAGTGGTTTGAAACTGATCTGGAAACTGTAGTAGATGCAATTAATGCAGTTAAACGTGGAGACAGTACAATAGATAGAGAAAATTTAATACTAAATGATAGTATTGTTAACATTAAATTTAGACCTGAACAAGAGGAAGCAATATCTCAGACAATTAATATTTTCAAAAAGAAAAATGATATGCTATGGAATGCAAAAATGCGTTTTGGTAAAACACTATCTGCCCTTGAAGTAATCAAAAGACAGCAATATAAAAAAACTTTGATATTAACACATAGACCTATAGTAGATGATGGTTGGTATAATGACTTTGATAAGATATTTACTGGAAACCTTAAGGAAAAATATAAGTATTCATCAAAACAAAAAGGAGAAAAACTTAGTAAATTAAAATCTTCTGATTATTCATTCATTTATTTCGCATCAATTCAAGATTTACGTGGTTCCGATCGTGTTAATGAAGATAAAGGATTCAGAAAAAATGATGAAGTATTTGATACAGAATGGGATTTTGTAATTATAGATGAAGCACATGAGGGGACTAAGACCCAATTAGCTCAAAACGTACTTAAGCTAGTTAGAAAGAAAAATACGAAAATATTACAGTTATCTGGAACACCATTTAATTTATTAGATGAATATGATGAATCACAAATCTATACATGGGACTATGTAATGGAACAAGAGGCAAAAGCCAATTGGGATAATATGCATGCTGGTGACTCTAACCCATATAGTACATTACCAGAAATGAAAATGTTTGTATATGAATTAGGTGACATAATAAAAAGTAACGATTTTGTTGATGTTGAAAGTAAGGCATTTAACTTTGCCGAATTTTTCAAAGTTGAAGAATCAAAATTTGTATACGAAAAAGAAGTATGGAGCTTTCTTAATTTAATAAGCAAAAGCGATGACTATCAGAATTATAGAACTAATATGCCTTATGCTACATTAGAATGTAGAAAACAATTGCGTCATACAATCTGGACAATGCCATCAAGAGATTCAACGGTTGCAATGGAAAGGATGTTAAATAAGCACCCAGTATTTCACACATATAATATTGCAAATTTAACAGACGATGGAGACTCAGCACCAGATTTAGAAAAAATAAAAAATGCTGTAACAGATACTCCAGAATCAAACTATTCAATAACTTTGACTGTAAGAAAAGGAACGGTAGGAACAACAGTTAGTGAATGGACAGGAATATTAGTATTAAATAATACTGAATCTGCTAGTAATTATCTGCAATCAATATTTCGTGTTCAGTCACCATATAGAGGAAAAAATGGACAAAAAGAAAAAGCGTATGTATTTGACTTTGCACCTGATAGAAGTCTTAAAATGATATCAGAAGCTGCTAAGTTGAATACAAAAGGTGGTTCGCTAAACACTCAAGATCAAGAAGAAAGTATGAAAAAATTCTTAAACTTCTTGCCAATCATTGGTATTGAAGGTAGTCATATGAAAACTTATAGTGTTAAATCGATGTTAACTCAACTAAAACGTGCACAAGCTGAAAGGGCAGTACGCAATGGATTTGATGACACATCCATATATAATGATGAACTCCTTAAATTAACTGAAGGTGATTTGAAAGATTTTGCTGATTTAAAAGCCATTATAGGACAAACTAAACAGTCAAAAACTACACAAAAAATTGATATAAATAAACAAGGCATGAATGAAGAAGAGTGGGAAGCGGCGGAAAAAGCGGCAAAAAAACCTAAAAAAGAACGTTCAGAAGAGGAACAACAAGCGTTAGAGAAAAAGCGTAAATTAGCAGATCAAAAGCAAACAATGATTTCAATATTACGGGGAATTTCAATACGAATTCCGCTTATGATATATGGAATGGATATTGATTTAGAAGAAGATGTAACAATAGATAATTTTGCTAGCAAAGTTGATGATGTTTCATGGAATGAGTTTATGCCAGCAAAAGTTACAAAAGTGGAATTTGAAAAGTTTAAAAAATATTATGATGCGGATATATTTATTGAAGCCGGAAGAAAAATACGTCGAATAGCATTATCAGCTGACAATCTACCCTTTGAGGAAAGAATTGATAAGATCACAAGTATTTTTTCTACTTTTAAAAATCCAGATAAAGAAACTGTTTTAACACCCTGGCGTGTTGTTAATATGCATCTTGGTGAAACTGTAGGTGGGTATAATTTCTTTGATGAAAATTACCCAGATAAACCAAATGAAAAAAATGAAACAAGGTATATAAATCATAAAAATATTACTGAAAAAATATTTAATAAAAACTCTAGGATATTAGAAATAAATTCAAAGTCTGGATTATATCCGCTATACATGGCATATAGTATTTATATGATAAGATGGAGTGAAGAACAAGGAAATTGGAGTAAATCAGAGTGGATAGAAAAGAATCAACAACTTTGGCAAGAAGTACTGGAAAAAAATATCTTTGTACTAAATAAAACTCCAATGGCTAGAACAATAACATATAGAACGTTAAATGGATATAGAAAAAACGATAAAGTAATGGAGAATTTAGTATATATTGATAATTTAACTAAAAAATTAAAAGGCGATTTTGAAAATACCAAAAGTGAAATACTTAATAAATTCGGAGGTGAAAATATGAAATTTGATGCTGTAGTAGGAAATCCACCATATCAAGAAATGGTACGCTCTGCAAGTAATGGGAATAATGCAAATACTGTTGATGTTTTTCAATACTTTCAGAAACTAGCATTAGGTGTATCAAAAGTTAATTCATTAATTTACCCAGCAAAAGAGTTACAACGTGGGAAAATGAACTTAATGGATCCAAGATTAGTAAAAGTCAGAGTCTATAACGGAAGCAATAAAGAATCTGAGAAAAATATTCCGGGTGAATCATCTGTATTTGGCGATGCTGTACGTCGAATTCCCGGAGATGTTGGTGTCTTTTTATGGGACATTGAAAACAGAAAACGAACAATAAATTATCAAGGGATAGACATAAAACGTACGAATAAAATTATGCCAGTTAGAAAAGAGTTTATTTCTCTTGCAATAAAATTAGAAAAATATGCAGATACATATAAAATTGGAACAATAAAAAAATGTTGCGAATCAAATTTTGTTGAAAAAAATCCAACTGCTGTATTAAATAAAGAAGTTAATAGAAAAGAACTTGCACCAAAAGGTTATACTAAAGTATTAACTAACAATAAAGGTGGATCTGGAGGAAAAGCAATGTGGTTTTACATAAAAACTAGTGAATTAGATGCTATTCAACCTCCGAAGTATAAAGTAGTAATAGGGTCAGCGTTTCCACATGAAGGGTTTAAAAATCCAAATAATATCGAAGTTTTAATGAAAGATGAAATGTTTGGGAGAACTAAGTTATCTTTATATGCCTCTAATAATTTAGAAGATGCACGTAATTTTAAAAAGTTTACTTCAACAAAATTTGTTGAAATAATTGTAAATATGTCACCATTAAAATTTTTGTACTACATGCCAGACTTCGACGGATTAAAATCAAAAATAAATTGGGATTTACCATTATCAGAAATAGATAAACAATTATTCGACATGTTTGGAATAAATGATGTCAAAATATTAGAAATAATACAAAATAACATGGAGTGATAAATGAGTGAAAAAATTAAAAAAGTTGTATACTTTGATGAGATAACAGCAACAAATATTTTAATAAAAAAAAATAATGGTGCAAAGGCAAGTACAAAAAAAACCAAAACAAAAATATCAAGTGAAGTTAAAACAAATTTTAAAATACCTTTTTTGACTAGAGTTAAATTTTTATTTACAGGACAGTTTGATTATACACTGGAGAAAACAATCGAAAATCAAGTTCTATCTGATTTTTCTAATCTTAAATTGGAGGATGGAGTAGAAATAAAGAAAAATATAGAATTAAAGAAGATGCCTAATTCTATAAGCGCATTTAAGCATATGTCGATGTTTACAAAAATGATGGATGAAAGAATGAATGGAGTTAATGTAACAGATATGGAAAATATTATGAAAAAAGTTAGTGGCTACTATACATATTTAGGTAAGGATGGAATTTATAGATTTAATGAAGAAGCATTTCAAGCAAATTATAAGGCATTTGATTTAATGGTTACTGATGTTGATGTTCATTGCATTAAAGTTTCAGAAAAAAAAATATCAGATTTTAATTATATGCAACTTTTTGAAGAATACTATATTGATCATAGAGCTAATGAAGAAAAAAAATATATATTTAATGATGAAATCAACTCTGAAATTAATTCGGAAGATGAACAAGAAAAAACATATAATGTTTATGATGTAATACTTGCTGAGGTAAATGATGAGTAAAGATAGAAAGTTTTATATTTTTGAGGGTACAAAAAAAGGTTTTACTGAATATGTTAATAGATATGTTACTAACTTTGATAAATTGGATATCAAAGTTAGCGAGCACGATTCATCACAAAAATTTGGCACAGAATTTGAAAAAAGTAGTGAACTTGCAGTTAGTTTTGATGATTATTTTTCAATTACACCTGAAGCGAATAAAAGGCTTGTATCTTTAGTAGAATTGATAACTGTTAACAATGCAAAAATTTTCATACACAATCCAACAAAAAGAGTTCTAAATGATTTAGAAAATTCAGAATACCATGTAGAAAAAGAAAATATGGATCTTGCAAAATTTGATGAAAAAAAATTAATAAACTTATACGAAGAAGAATCTAAAATATGGAAAAGGGAATTAATAAAAACAATTTTACATAATGAATTTGGTGAACCAAGTCAAAAACCAATGGTTATAATGATTTCTGGTAAGCCTGGATTAGGTAAAACCGAAGTATTAAAAAATTTAAGTGAACATTTAAACACAGATTTAATGAGAATTCAATTGTCTAATTACCATAATTTAGACAATTTAGATTTATTATTTGGTAAAAATTTTCCTTCTTTGGATTTATATTCTCAAATTCGATTAAGCAACAATCCTATAATTTTTTTAGATGAGGTTGATAAGGTTCATTCACTTGCATATAATTCCTTTTTTCAACTTTTTGATGAAGACATAGTGTCAAACGGAGAGGTTGAACTTAATGTGTCAAATAGATATTTTATTATGACATCAAATTTTCAAGATGAAAGTGAAATACATAATAAAATGCCGGCAGCAATTGTAAGTAGGATTGACAAATTTATTCAAGTTGAATCTTTGAATCAAATGGATATAGACAATTATTTAAATAATATTCATGAAGAAATAGCATTTAATGTTAAAAAACGATTATCAAATATGAAATTAAACAATATAGATTATCGTTTAATAAATAAATTAATATTGGAAGAAAAAGAAGAGCAATTTATGAAAAATTTACTAAAAACTTAAAATTATGGATAATATACATATTTATAAGAAATTACAAATGATTTTTTAACAATATAATAATTATGTAAAAGAACTTAGATGGTAATGATAACTGAATTTTTGACAATTTCACTAAGATCAATTAATTATCTTTAAGTCTGTAATCAACAGGACTTTGATGATTTATAAAGAAAT
>CAZFWW010000061.1:0-7979 GCA_964522645.1 uncultured Mycoplasmatales bacterium | reverse complement strand
TTTACAGTAATTTTAAATTAAAATCTCAAGGAGTAAAGATGGAAAACAATGAAGTTAAAATAACACCTCAAGAAGAAATCGGGGCAATCTTAAGAAAAATTCGTGAAGAAAATAACTGGACAACTAAAGAAGTGTCACAACAGTTTCACATTACAGAATATTCTTTAGAAAAAATTGAAACAGGAAAAAAAGACAAAAGTAAAAGTTCATACTATAGTCGCCTGTATATCATTAGATTCTTGAAACGTGTAAATCAATACAATGAAACAAACAAAGAACTTTTAGAGCGTGCATATCCAAACAGTGCTAGTGATACAATGAAAGATGCTCCATCATTAAATTATTCAGTAGGTGTAGATAAACCACATAATATTGAAGCAAAAAGAGGCAAAAAAAAGAATAAAAGTCGATTTTTAAATGCAATTGCATTTTTATTGATTTTAGCAATTATTTTTGTTTCAGCTTATTATACAATTCAAGTCTTACAAAGTCGCACAGAAAAAGCCAATGAAAATCCAACGACATTAATTGAGAATACGACATTAAAACCAGAAGAAACAATTAAAGCAAAAGTTGTCGAAAAAAAAGAAACTAAAGCCAAAATCGAAACTGGAAAAATCGAAAATCGCCAATTAACATATACAATAAAAACGTTAGCCGATAAAGATAATTATAAATTAAAATTAGACTTTAAAGGTGATTCATATATTGAAATTAGAGATGGGAAAACTAATGAAAGTCTAACTGATTCAAAAGTGTATAAAAAAGGTGAAAAAATCGAGGTTACGATAAAAAATACTAATGATATAACATTAAATCTTGGTTATGCAAAGGGTGTTGAGATGTCAATTGATGGTCAAAAGTTAGATGCAAGTGATTATCCGCAAGATCAAATTTTTGTTACAATTAAAAATGAAGCATAATAAAGATTACATTTGTAATCTTTATATTTGATAAAGGAGTAAAATGAGTGAAAAAACAAAAGCATTAGAAATGGCACTAAAAAATATTAAACGTCAATTTGGTGATGAATCAATTATGATTTTGGGTCAAGAAGAACCGAAAAAAATTGATTCAATTTCATCAGGATCGTTATTAGTTGATAAAGCACTAGGAATTGGTGGATACCCAGTTGGGAGAATTGTTGAAATTTATGGTCCAGAATCATCAGGTAAGACAACATTAGCTCTCCATGCAATTGCCGAAGCCCAAAAAGCCGGCGGAGTAGCAGCATTTATTGATGCCGAAAATGCCATTGATATAAACTACGCTAAAAGTTTAGGGGTTCAAGTTGAGAACTTGATTTTATCTCAACCAGATAGTGGAGAACAAGCATTAGAGATTACAGATACGCTAGTACGTTCACGTGCGGTTGATATGGTTGTAATCGATTCAGTAGCAGCATTAGTTCCACAAGTAGAACTTGATGGTGAAATGACTGACCAAACGATTGGAGTTCAAGCCCGTTTAATGTCAAAAGCATTAAGAAAAATGGCTGGTGTTATTAACCATTCAGATGTAATTGTAATTTTCATTAATCAATTACGTGAAAAAGTTGGAATAATGTTTGGTAATCCTGAGACAACAACAGGTGGGCGTGCTTTAAAGTTTTATTCATCAGTTCGATTAGAAATTAGAAAAGCCGATGTAATTAAAAATGGAACAGAAATTGTTGGAACAAAATCACGTGTTAAAGTAATTAAAAATAAAGTTGCACCACCATTTAAACAAGTAGAAGTTGATATTATTTATGGAAAAGGAATTTCGAAAATTGGTGAAGTTATTGATTTAGGTGTAGAATATGGAATCATTAGAAAAGCCGGTGCTTGGTATAGTTATAATGAAGAAAAAATTGGTCAGGGACGAGAAAATGTAAAAATATTCTTAGAAGCCAATCCAGATATCTATAACGAAATCTTTACTAAATTAAATAGTGAAATGTTTAAAGAAGAATAAAAAAAGATTCATAACAAATAATTGTTATGAATCTTTTTTGGTGTTATTAAATTAATCAATACTGTACACAGCTACGTAATCAACAAACATTGATTCATTTTCAAATTGATTACTAATTTTAGGATCTAGTTGCAAAAGTTCTTGATAATCAGGTGTGGCAATTTCCATTGTAAGATGAAGCGTTTGATGACTAAGGGGAATATCACTTACGTATGTGGCAATAAGTTGATTATCAACATAAACTTCGTAAGTTGCAGCATCAACTGTTTCATTAGGTAAAATTGCAACTCCGTATGTATGGAAATTAGTACTATCATTAGTTAACACTTGATTTTTAAAACTTGAATTTAATTTACTATCATCCAGTACTTCTTGATTTAACATCGGATGAATTGAGGCAGAAGCACTACCAGAAATCTGATTTTCGACAATATCAACTTCAGTTGCATAACTACTATTGTGAATGGTTGGGTATAACCAAAATGCTCCCCACGGTTTTAAAATTCCTGGATATAACTCGTCGGTCTTAGCTTCAAGATTATTGTTGTTAGTAAATCTGATTCGTGCTTCATAATAGCCATAATTAAAATTATTACCATTATCATCAGTATTAACATTGATGTAACCACTTGTAACTTCACCATCCTCTTTAAATGATGTTGTTAATTTTAATTGATTATTAAAAATCGTGACATCATCAGCTGAAAGGGTACCAATTCGACCGGATTTTTTAGTGTTATCAAAAACATTCCATTTAGAATTTAGCCTATTAGTGGTAAAATCATCAAAGAAAATTCGTTCATTTTGCGTATAGGTAACTGTACTGAAATTTTCTTGATTAATTTCAAATGGTGAAAACAAACGTAAATACACCGTTAGTGCAACTGCACTGAATAATAAAAATAAAATTCTTTTCATTATTTTTCTCCTTAAAACTACTTTTACATAATATATCAAATTTTTAGTGACTTATCTAGATTATTTTAATTTTGATAAGGAATATAAAATGTTAGTTGCGGATAATCGATATTTTGTTATAATATAAGAAGAAATATGGAAAATAAGTTAAGAAGTATTAAAAAAAAGTTAAAAAATATGGAGAGATATGATTATATTTATAGCAATTATTGTGTTCTTAATGGTTCACTTATATGTGGCATTTAAGTACCGAAAAAAAAGAAAAAACATTTATGAAAAGCAAGCAGAAATTTATTATAGTTTTGGTTTGTTAATTCCTTGCTACAATGAAGAAGTAGTACTAGATGCATCACTGAAAAATATTAATCAAATCGACTATGATAATTTTCAGATAATTTATATTAATGATGGTTCAAGTGATAGGACAATGGAGATATTAAAAAACAAATTATCATTAGAACCAATAAGTGGGTATGTAGAAACGATTGAAACAAAGACTGTTAAGCAGGTGTATAAATCAAATTTATATGACAATGTGTATGTAATTGATAAAGAAAACGGTGGAAAATCAGATTCATTAAATGCTGGAATAAATTTTACTGAGTGTGAAAATGTAATAACACTTGATGCAGACTCAGTATTACGTGAAGATGCACTTTTGTATATTAATAATGCACTTCAAGATCGAAAAACAATTGCTGTTGGTGGTAATGTAATAGTAGCACAGTGTGTTGACAAATATGTTGGACAGGATATTTACTTGAAAATGAGCGACAATATTTTAGAAAATACTCAAGCAATTGAATATATGCGTGGATTTTATATTTTAAAAAATTCATATGCAAATTTTAATGCACTTGCAATAATTTCCGGAGCATTTGGAACATTTAATACTGATATTATGCGTAAACTTGGTGGATTTATTGATACTGTAGGTGAGGATATTGATATTACAATTAAATTTAATCGTTATGCGCTTGAACATAATTTAAGAATTAAATATGAAGATAGAGCTATGTGTTTTACTGAAGTACCAAACAATTGGAGCGATATCCAAAAACAACGAATCAGATGGCAAAAAGCTTTTATTGACGCAATTAAACATAATGCCGATTTTTTATTAAAGAACTTCTTCCGTAATAAATTAGCTTTTTTTATGTTTGTAGAAAACTTCTTTATTGTTTACTATTCAACCTTAATTACAATGTTATTTATGGGAATAATTTTAATTGATATTTTTACTTATCGACAAGTAAGTGCCTTTTTTTACATTCTATTATTTATCGGAACGTTATCATTTATTATGTATGATTTAGTAACATATTTGGTTATGAAAGAAAGTGGTACTCTTAAATTTGATAAATTAAAACTATTACCAATTATTAAAGTGCTGTTATATGAATTTTTCTATTATCGTTTTCGAATGATTTTAATAATTTTATATGCATCAGTTGCCTATTTTTTCAATCCAGGAGGTTGGAATAAGGTGAATCGAATTGGAACAATTCAACAAGAAGAAGAACAAGAAGATAAATCAAATTAGAAAGTTGTAAATATTTATAACTTTCTTTTTTCGTTCTTACAGAATAAAACTCTAATTAATTGTGTTATATTCCAACAAAACTTACTATTTATACAAGAAATTTGTTATAATATGATAGTTAAAGTGAGGTACATTATGAGTATATTATTATTTCAACTTTCAGTCCTATTTTTATTTGTAATGATACTACTTTCAATCATGATAAATTTATTTAAAACAACAAATCGCGTTGAGGAATTAATAACAGAGAACATAAATTTAGAGCAGAACTTAAATGCTGAAAAATTGAAAAACAAAGTAGAAGCAGAATCCCTTAAAATCAAAGATGAGAAAATAAAAGTGGAAAGTATCGAATTAAAAGAGAAAACAAAAAAATTAGAAGAAGATAAAAATACATTTGAAAATCGTAAAGAACGATTAGAAAATAAAATAACCGAAAAAGAAATTAAATTAGAACAAGAACGTGAACGATTAGAAACCCGTCGTGAAGCATTAGAATTTCAAAGAGATGAAATGAAAACAAAATCTGAAATGATGGAAATGGAACTTAGTAATAAATTAATCGAAGTTGCAAATCTAAATGAAAAAGAAGCACAAGATAAATTATTTGAAATATTAAAAGAACGTAAAGAGAGCGAATACGTTAATTTAATTAAAGACTATACATCAAACTTAGAACTTGAGAAAACAAAAATGGCACAAAAGATATTATTAGGAGCAATGGAAAATGTTGTAGTAGATACAACAAATAACAATGTGACCAAAGCAATTAAAATTCCAAGTGAAGAGATGAAAGGAAGATTAATTGGGCGTGAAGGGCGTAACATTAAATCAATAGAAACATTACTTGGAGTTAATATTATTATTGATGATACCCCTGGAATCATTTCAATATCAACTTTTAATCCAATTCGTAAACAAGTTGCAACAATTACTTTAAATAACTTGATTAAGAGTGGGAAAATTAATCAGGTCTCAATTGAAGAGGAAGTGAAAAAAGCGGAAAGATATATTGATGAAGTTATTTTAGAAAAAGGTAAAGAAGCAATGTATCGTTTTAATATTCAAGATTTTGATGTTGAATTAATTAAAATTTTGGGACAACTTCATTTTAGAACTAGTTATGGACAAAACGTATTATCACATTCAATTGAAGCAGCAGAAATTGCACAGAAAATAGCAGCAGAATTAAAATTAGATATAAACTTAGCAGCTAGATGTTTGCTTTTACATGATATTGGTAAAGTAGATTCGCAACTTACAGGTAAATCACACGTTGAATTAGGTGTATTAGTAGCAAATAACTTTAATGAAAGTGACATTGTAATTAATGCAATTGAAGCACACCATGGTGATGTTGAACCAACAAATCTGTATTCACTGATTACAATCATTGCTGATCGTATGTCAGCAGGTCGTAGTGGAGCACGTCGTGATACTTTTGATATTTTTGTTGAACGTATCGAAACTTTAGAAAAAGTTGCTTTAGATGTTAAAGGTGTTTCAAAAGCTTATGCACTACAAGGTGGGCGTGAATTACGTGTTATAGTTGAAGCGAAAAATGTAACGGATGCGAAAATGGAAATTATCGCTGATGATATTAAGAAGAAAATCGAAGAAGACTTAATTTTCCCAGGAATAATTAAAGTAAATGTGATAAGAGAGATGCGTCATAGTGTTGATGCGATAAAAAGCAATATAATCAAGGGAGAATAATGAAGGAAAATAGCAAAAAATATGCCAAATATTTCCAGCAACCGGATATGAAGGCTGGAAAAAAAAGAAGTAAAAAAAAGACAGAAGTAGTTTATAATGCAGCGAAAATTGAAGCTGATATGAAAGAAATAGGAAAAAACAAAACTTACTACATTCGTACGTACGGATGTCAAATGAATGATCACGATACAGAAGTAATGGCTGGAATTTTAGAACGTTTAAGCTTTACTAAAACAGAAGATGTTAAAAGTGCTGATGTTATAATTTTAAATACATGTGCTATTCGTGAAAATGCTGAAAATAAAGTTTTTGGTGAAATTGGACGCTTAAGACCACTTAAAATCGAAAATCCAGATAAAATCTTTGCAGTATGTGGTTGTATGTCACAAGAAGAAGGGGTTGTTAATCGATTACTAGAAAAGCATCAATTTATTGATATGATTTTTGGAACTCACAATATTCATCGTTTACCACAGCTACTTAAAGGGGCAATGTTTGATAAAGAAAAAATTGTTGAGGTTTGGTCACAGGAGGGTGAAATCATTGAAGATTTACCACGCGTTCGAGCATCTCAAAGTAAAGCATGGGTAAATATAATTTATGGATGTGATAAATTTTGTACGTATTGTATTGTGCCTTTTACTCGTGGAAAAGAACGTAGTCGTAATCCTGAAGATGTTTTAAAAGAAATTAAAGAATTAAAAGTTCAAGGTTATAAAGAAGTTACTCTTCTTGGGCAAAATGTTAATGCCTATGGAAAAGATTTAGACTCAGATTATCGCATGGGTCACTTACTTGAAGATGTTGCAAAAATTGGGATAGAACGAATTCGTTTCATGACATCACACCCTTGGGATTTTGATGATCACATGATTGAAATAATTGGTAAATACAAAAATATTATGCCTAATATTCATTTACCTGTTCAATCAGGTAACAATGCGATTTTAAAGATTATGGGTCGTAGTTATACTAGAGAAATGTATTTGGATCTTGTTGCTAAACTGCGTGCATGTCGTGATGATATTATTTTCACAACAGACATTATTGTTGGTTATCCAAATGAAACCGAAGAGCAATTTGCTGAAACCTTAACGTTATACGAAGAAGTTAAATATGATACAGCTTATACATTTATTTACTCACCTCGTGAGGGAACACCAGCTGCGAAAATGGAAGATAATATTCCCTTAGAAGTAAAACAAGAACGATTAGCACGTTTAAATGCTGTGGTTTCTAAGTATCAAAAAGAAAATAACCTTCGTTATGAAAATCAAGAAGTAAAGGTTCTTGTTGAAGGAAAATCAAATCGTAATGAAGAAATTTTAGCAGGTTATACAGAAGATTCTAAATTAGCGTTATTTCCTGGAGATGAAAGTTTGGTTGGTAAAATAGTTACAGTTAAAATCAATGAAGCTCGCCAGTTTAATTTGATTGGAGAAATTGTTGAGTAAGGAATTAGATAGTTTAATTATGGAATTTGATCAAGAGTTTGGTCAAATTCCTTTTACTGAAACAATTTATGCAGAGTATAACCAATTGTTAAAGAGTATAGAAGCTGACCAAGACTTAAAAAATTTAATGGATCGGCAAAAAGAAATCCAATTAATTATTATGAATTTAACGCGTTTAAGAAAAAAAGATTTTGTTGAAAAATATAAAGAAGAATTGGATGAAATTGATATTAAAATAGATATGAATCCAAAACTTATTCGACTTAAGCAATTAAAGTATCAAATTGAATTAGAACAGGATTATTTAAAAAATAAAATTAAGCAGTGGAAGGAAAATAATGGCTTTAAAAACTAATCGTAAACAAGAATTATACAAATCAATTCAGACTCAT
>CAZFWW010000060.1:0-8053 GCA_964522645.1 uncultured Mycoplasmatales bacterium | reverse complement strand
ATCCTGCGTGTCTACCAATTCCACCACTCCGGCAAATTAGTAACATCTTTATGCTTATGGTGCCGGCTAGAGGACTTGAACCCCCAACCCCCTGATTACAAGTCAGGTGCTCTACCAGTTGAGCTAAGCCGGCACATATTCAATTTTAATAAATGGTGGAGAATACCGGGCTCGAACCAGTGACCCCCTGCTTGTAAGGCAGGTGCTCTCCCAACTGAGCTAATCCTCCATTCATTTTGCTAAGTACTTGCCTTAACACAAGTATTATTGTACCATATACAAAATTTTTGTCAACCTTTTTTTGAAAAAAATCAGTTTTTTCTATTCTCAGTATTTAAAGACCCCAAAAAGGGGACTTTTCTATTTTTCTCGGAAATATTCAATAATATTAAGAGCAATATTACTCGGTATTTTTCGTTCTATCAATTCATCTAAAGTCGCTTTCTTGATATTTTCCATTGTTTTAAATTCAATTAAAAGCATTTTTTTCCGAGCAGGACCAACTCCCGGTATATTATCAAGTTCCGACTTTAGTACTTGGTTTTGTCGCGATTTATGGTGAAAGTCAATTGCATAACGATGGACTTCCTCTTGAACTTTATATAAAAACTTGTATAAGTTAGAATTAATTTTTAATGGATATTCCTCAAAGTTTTTATTAATCATTGCACGAGTTCGGTGTTTATCATCTTTTACTAATCCTACTAATGGGACATTTAAGTCTAATTCATTAAGTACATCCATTGCTACACTCATTTGTCCTTTTCCTCCATCAAGGATAATCAAGTCAGGCATTAACTCTTCACCTGTAACAACTTTTTTTAAACGTCGATCTAAAACCTCACGCATTGATCCGTACTCATCACCTTTTGCAGCAGTCTTTATTTTATACTTACGATACAACTTGGGATTTTTCTTACCATTTTCGTATACTACTTTTCCAGCCACTTGCGCATCTCCACCCAAGTGAGAAATATCAAACATTTCGATAATTGGTAGTGATTTCCCAACAATTTTTTCTAATTCTTTAAAACCATTATTTTCTGTTGTCATTGTTTTTTTGCGAAGTCGCTCGGCATTATTCTTAAAATATTCACGGGCATTTATGTCACTTAACGTTAAAATTTCTTGATAATCTTTAAGGTAATCATTCATCTTTTCACTAATAATTATTGTTTCCATAATGTTTATTACCATTTCATCAACACTTAAGAAATAATTTATTTCCTTATTTTGATAGTAGTTAAATAACATACTACTAATCGTTTCCTCTACATCAGTATAATAACTATTCATTAAATATTCAATATTATTAATTGCACCCTTTACAAAATTAACGATTGCTATACTTACATCTGTATTATCATAATATATACCGATTACATCAAAATCTTTATCGGTTTTCAAATCAATAACTTGACGACTACGATACTCTTCAATTTTAACTAATAAATCTCGGTATTTTGCAGCTGATTCAAAATCCATTAGTTCGACAGCATTTTCAATATCCTCGGTTATACTCTTTTTTAATTTCCCCATATTTGATTGTAAATATGCTTTTACCTCTTTTTGATAATTATCAACTTTATCCTTTGTTGTTTCATTAATGCACGGTGCATAACATTGCTTTAAGTGATAATAAATACATTCTTCTTTGGGTAAAACTCGACACTTACGTAATTGAGTTCGTGGATTTATATACTCTAAAACCATATTTACAAAACTGTTATCAGGATATGGTCCAAAATATTCACCCTTAATTTTCTTATCACGAACCTTTAATACCCGTGGATGCGTTTCTGTTGTAATTACAATATAAGGATAAGTCTTATCATCCTTCAACATAATATTATATTTTGGTTTATGTTCTTTAATTAAACGATTTTCTAAAATTAACGATTCACGTTCGGTATTTGTAATAAAGTATTCATAATCGCTAATTTCTGAAACTAGTTTTGTTGTTTTTAAATTTTGCACACGATTAAAGTAACTCATCATCCTTTTTTTTAAGTTCTTAGCTTTTCCAATATAAATAATTTCATTTTCTGCATTACGATAAATATAACAACCAGGCTTTTGTGGTACTTCATTTTTTATTCTATCTAACATTAGTTACTCCCATTTTAAAAAAAGGACCAAATTGGTCCTTAAAATTACTTTTTCAAAGTATTTACTAATTAAATTTCGATTTATTTTATCCAAGTTAAAATATCTTCTTTTGACATTAAACCAACTTTTTGATCAACAACTTCTCCATTGTTAAATAAAATCATCGTAGGAATTGACATTACTCGGTAATTTCCTGCTATTTCTTGAGCATTATCAACATTTACTTTTACAATTTTAACATCTGTTTGTGCAGCTGCCACTTCTTGTAATACTGGTCCTAATGCTTGACATGGTCCACACCAATCTGCATAGAAATCTACTAATACTTTTCCTGATGCAATTACTTCATTAAAATTTTCGCTTGTTGCTTGTACAATCATTTTTCCTCCTAGTTTGCTTTATCTTGCTTTACTATTTCATTATAGCATATCATTGTTAATTCTGATATTAAATATACATAATTACTATTAAATAATTACTAATATTTAAGAAAGATATTTACTATTATGTAAATACCTTCTTTTATTTTACTGATTAATCTAAACCTAATTCTTCAGCAATAATTGATTTATATACTGCTGCCATGTTTCCATAAATTGCTTGAATTCCATTTCCATTTTTCACAAGTCCACGTGCTGCTAATTCTTGTGTCCAATAATCCAATTCTTGCACTTTATTTGCATCTTTAACCTGTACACGTAAACGAGTAATACATGCATCAACGATTTCAATATTTTCTTCGCCACCTAAAGCTTCAATAATTAATAAAGCCATATCATAATCAGGATTTTCTGATACTTTTTCTCCTGCTTTTTTCGCTTTATAATCTGCTTTTGATTTTGCTTCAATTGCTGCTCCACCACGACCTGGTGTTTTAATATCCCATTTAACAATTGCCCAACGGAAAATAAAGTAATAAATAAAGAAATATGGTATTCCGACTAATATTACCATAAATGCATTTACGTCTTGTCCTGTAAATTGTGGTAACAATCCAAATAACGTATAGTCAATTAATCCACCACTAAACGTCATCCCAATTTTAACATTTAAAATATCCATTAACATAAATGATAATCCGGCAAGTGGTACGTGAATTCCGTAGTATAATGCTGGAGCAATGAATAAGAATGTAAATTCAATTGGCTCAGTAATTCCTGTTAACATTGAAGTAAATGCAATTGAAAATAACAATCCAGCTACTTCTTTTTTGTTTTCAACATCAGCTGTTTTATACATTGCATATGCCGCCCCTGGAAGTCCGAAAATCATAAATGGGAATTTCCCTGACATAAAGTTTGTTGAAGTAAAGTTTGCTAACTCTCCTGCTGATAATGCTGCGAAAAACTGATTTTGTGTTCCATAATACATTTGTCCGGCAAATTCAGCTGTTCCCCCAACTGCTGTTTGCCAAAGTGGCATGTAAAACACATGGTGTAAACCAAACGGAATTAATGAACGCTCAATGATTCCGAATAGTAATGAACCAAATGCTTCTAAACCTAAAATAATGTTCCCTAATTGGCTTAATGCGTTTCCGATTGCTGGCCAAATGAAAATTAAAATCATTCCGTAAAATAATGCCGCAAATGATGCTAAGATTGGAATTAATCTAGCTCCACCAAAAAATCCTAGAACTGCTGGAACTTTTAAATCAATATACTTATTGTGTAATACTGATGTAATGTATCCTGAGATAATTCCGCCAAACACACCCATTTGTAATGTATTATCAATCCCAAGAACTGATCCTAATTGTCCTGCTTGTTCTCTTAAATCATTTCCGGTATTAAAAACATCATAACCTGTTAATTTTAACCCTGTTGCCATAACAACATTCATAATTAAAAAACCAATAATTGCCGCTAGTGCAGCTGCTCCTTTTTCCTTACGAGCAAACCCAACTGCGATTCCAATTGCAAATAAAACTGGTAAATTAGCAAATACTATCTCCCCTGCACTTTGCATAATTTGTAGTAATGAATTTAACAATGTTCCTTCGTCTAAAAATGCTTCCAGACCATAACTTGTAATCATTGACTCATTTGTAAATGATCCACCAATTCCAAGCATTATCCCAGCAGCTGGTAATAATGCGATTGGTAACATCAAAGCTTGTCCTGCTTTTGAAAAAAATGTTTTCATAATTCCTCCATCCAAATAGAATTATAACAGAGACGAAATGCTTTGTCAAACGTTTTCCTTAAAATAGTATACACCAATTTAATTATTCGATAAATGCACGCTTTACCCTTTGATAAAAGTCATTATCATGTGGAACAAGAATTTTAATTGTTTCATGATGTAATTTTACTTTTACAGTGTCAACTCCTTTTAAACTATAAGTACGGCGGTCAACCATCATCGTAGTATTGTAGTAGTTATGGTGATCGGTTTTAAATTCTAAGATTTCCGACTCATCTAATACTAAAGAATTATTAATTGAACGATAATGAATGTTGTTAATTGCTGCAATATGAGTTAATTGAAATAACCGCTTGGTTGGTGAAAACAGTGCCCCTCCAAGTGACTTATTGTATGCTGTTGAACCTGTTGGTGTTGAAACACAAATACCCGTTCCACGAAATTTCTCGATTTCCGAACCATTAATAAATACATCTAAAATTTGGGTATTGACTGGGTTAATCAGTGTCATTTCATTTAAACAATAATATTTTTTCGTTTTTTGTTCGCGATAGATTTTAATTTCTAACATTGGAGCATCAATAATATTTTTATCTTTTAAATCATTCACCATTTGTGAAATTCCATTTTTTCCCCATGAACTATAAAATCCTAATGTCCCCATATTTACAGGAATATATACTGGATCATTACCAAACACCTGAACCGCATCTAAAAATGTTCCATCACCACCAAAACTAATTACGTACTCTGGATTTTCATACACTTCAGTATACGTTAATTCTGCTGATAATGTTTTTCTAATTTCATATTCGTTTAGTCCTTCTCGAAAGTATAATGCAATTTTCATATAAGCTCCTCTTTTGTTTTCACCTTTTTTATTATTTTTATTATACTATATTATTAGGAGGTGTTTCATGAATTACGAATATGAAGCAAAAGCTTTAATTAGCAAACAAGATTATGATAAGTTGATTTTAACAAACAAAATTGATAGTTCAGTTAAGCAAACTAATGTTTATTTTGAAACCGAAGATGGGTGGTTTAAAAAGAATAAATCCGCTCTACGGATTAGACAAATTGATTCTAAACCGACAGTTTTAACAATTAAAATCGAAATTGATGAAGGAAACATTGAACATGATTATGAATTATCAGCAGAACAAACGCATATATTACTAACAGAATTTAAATTACCAAACTTTGATTTTCCCATCAAATTTCCTAATTTAAGTCAGAAATATTTAATTGTTACAACCCGTAAAACATTTTTGTTTGAAGGTTTTACAATCGAACTTGATCAAACATCATTTGGAAATTTCATTGACTATGAAGTAGAGATTGAAGCATCAACATTACAAATTGCCAATGATAAGCTTGATAATCTTGCCCAACAATATCAATTAGAACTTAAAAAAAGTGCACCAAAAATTGCCAGATATTTTATATATAATCAAGAAAAGGACCGTTAGGTCCTTTTCTTATGTTTGATAAATCTTTCATATTCCCTAGAGAATATTATTACGCATTCCACTTATCTAAGTATTTACCTGTAATGTAGTTTCCAATTGGTAAACATACAATATATAAAAATACTCCTAAGTAACTCATTAAAACAGGTCCATCTGTTTCACCTAATGTTATAAAGAATGGAACTAAGGCAATTGACATGTTAATTGCTGCAGCTCCATATAAGAACTGACATAACATTGCAATATTTTGCTCACCTGCATTATATCCATTTTTCTTTAAAATCATTTTTGTTACAAACATTTTTGCTGAGATTGAAGCGACTGCAAAAATAATCATAAAGGCAATCATTTTAACATCTAATAATTGTGAAATTCGCATTGATGCACCAATTCCAACAAAGATTACTGGTAAAATAAATAATCCTAATCCTTTTGCAACAGTTGCTCCCAATACTGGATGTACTTCTTTTTTAACCATTGATCCTGTACCGATACCAAAGGCAAGGGCACAAATAATTGCAAACATTGCTAAACTACTACTAATTAATGTTAAAACATATGTTACAACTGTTACTACAGCAAATGATAAGGCTGTAAATAACGGATGATTATCATGTAATGATACTGTTAATTTTCCGTATATTTTTCCTAAACCAAAACCATATGCTCCTACTGCAGCAATTGTTACAGCTACAACTAATAATTGTGTAATTAACCCGATTAATTGCACATCTTCTCCTGAATTAAATGATGCTCCTACAACAATCATTACTAAGAAAAATGGTAAAATTGTGTAGTTATCCAAAATTGATGTTGCAATTGAAATTGTTCCTAAATCATTTTCTGTTGGTTTTTTCAAACTTAAAATTGTTGGTACTACTAATACTAATGAACCCATTGCTACTGGTGCCGCAAGTGCAAGCATTCCAAATAATGACATATTATAAGTTTCATTTAAACCTAAAAGCATAAATGCTCCATAACCAACAATCCCTGATATGATTGCTGCAACGTGAACTGGTAATGTTACCATTTGTCCCGTTACTTTACCAGCTTTAAGTACTTTATCTAAATCCATATTGTACCCACCAGTAAAGAATACGATGTTTATCCCAACTAAAGCAGTAAATGTTTTGATTGAATCATTAACAAACCCTTGTCCGAAAAAGTTATAAACTCCTTCAGTACCAAATACTAGACCAATTAAAATTAACCCAATCATGTATGGTATTTTAATTTTTGTTAGTAATTGACCACAAATACCTAATATTGGTCCAATTAATAGACCAAATAATATTAATAATACTATATCCATAATATTTCCTCTTTCTTGCTTTCTCGTCACCATACACAAACGCGTATAATAACGTATAAATATTGCATATTTATTATATCATATAATCAATAATAAAATAATCCATAACTTGGATTATTTTATAGTCTCATTTGGAATTTATTAACAAAATTTCCTGAAACATCTTTAGTTTTAATTGAGTCGATAAAACAATTTTCATCAATATCTTTTAAGAACTTGACAACAGCTTGTTCCTCTTCTTTATTTATTACTAAAAATAGCATTTCTGTATCTGTTTGTGTATATCCTTGCACAGCGTTAATCTTAGTGTAAGTACGACGATTTTTGGGAAACATTTTAAAATTCGCTCTAATTTCTGGTTCCTTTGTTGTTACTACAAATAAAGTAACTTTATCATGGAAATTATAAATGTAGTCCACTGTCTGGCTCTGAACGAAAATTAAAATTAATAGTAATACTGCTGCTTTAATTTCACCGTATAATAATATCGACCAAATCATAACAATAATATTAATAAATAAATTATATTTTCCAAATGACTTACCTTTAAATAAAGCTAAATAAGTTGCTAAAATGTCTGTTCCACCACTTGAAGCCCCATAACGGAAAATAATTCCCATTCCTAAACCTGTTAATGCCCCTCCAACACTAGCTGATAAAATTTGTGATGCAAGTGTTAATTCACCATTAACATCCAATAACATACTTCCATTTGGAATTAATGTGTTTAATCCAATTGGTACTAGTATAAATGAACAAATTAAAGTCTTAGTTGTAAATTTCTTTCCAACACGACTGTAACCTAAAAAGATTGCTGGTAAGTTCATCAACCAGTAGAAAATTGTTTGAACAAATAAATATGATTTTGAAGTTGTTTCCCAACCATATTCAAATATCAAATTCACTGTTTGCGTAGCTTCCTGTGCTAGTCCCATTAAACCACTTGAAAAAATACCGGCTGTTGCAATAAAATAGTTTATACCAACTACATAAATAAACGTTCCTAGCGTTA
>CAZFWW010000059.1:0-8054 GCA_964522645.1 uncultured Mycoplasmatales bacterium | reverse complement strand
ATAATAAAAAGTTAAGTGCTGTTAAAAATACTGTCATTGTAAACCAATAATAAATAAAATTAATATAATAGATTGTTGGTGGCTTACCATTTAGTGTATATACAATAAAAACTAAAAACATTACAGCAATATGAACATACATTTTGGCAAGAACTTCGATTAGTGGTAATGACATAACCGGAAACTTAATTGTTTTTACTAAAATTGCATTACTTGTAATTACTTTAGTTCCACCAACAATTGTTTCTGAAAGTAAAAACCAAGGCATTGATCCGGCAAATAAAAATAAAATAAATTTGTGCCCATCAACTGGACCATTATTTTGAAGACCAATTGCGAAGAATAACCAAAATGTCAACACATAGGTCATTGGCTTTACAACAGCCCAACCAATCCCAAACGCTGTTTCTAAATAACTAGTCTTTACTTTTTGGTATGATAAGAATTTTATTTCATTACGATATTGATATAAGGATTTAAGATACTTCATATTTACCTGCCTTAATTTCTGCTTTGATCTGTTCAATTGTTTTTTCTTTTTTCATAAACTTGCTGTATACAGCTGATACATTTTTCGCCTTACCTTGGCAAATTAATTCACCTTTTTGAATCCAACAAGCACGATCACAGATTGAATTAACTGCATTTTCTGAGTGTGATACGTATAAAATTGTTACTCCACTTTGTTGTAATTCCCTAATTTTATTATGACATTTAACTTGAAAACGCGCATCTCCTACAGCTAGTGCCTCATCGACAATTAAAATGTCCGGTTCGACGTGAATTGCGATTGCAAATCCAAGTTTTGAGCGCATCCCTGAAGAATATTTTTTAACTGGTTGTTCTAAAAAATCTCCAAGTTCCGAAAACTCAATGATTGATTCTAAGCGTTCATCAACTTGTTTTCGTGATAGACCCATTAGTCCGCACTTATAATAAATATTTTCATAACCTGTATAACCATTAATAATTCCGGCACCTACATTTAAAAGCGATACTTTCCCTCGCGTAATGACTTGACCAGATGTTGGTTGAGTTGTACCATTTATAATGTTTAAAATAGTACTTTTTCCACTACCGTTTCCACCAAGCACGCCAAAAGTTTCACCTTTTGCAATCTTAAAAGAAACATTTTTCAGAGCTAAATGTTCTTTATGACGGTTACCACCAAATAACACTTCTTTTAAAATTTCTTTTTCATTTTTGTATAAGTTGTATTTTTTAGTTACGTTTTTAACTTCTATTACGTTCATTGTTCTCCAATTCATATCTACCATATAATTATACCAAATCATTTATTAAATGCAATTTTATTTCTCAATATTCAAATAAAAACCCTCCTTAAAAAGGAGAGTACATTTTAGTCTTCTAATTTTAATACTTTATATACATGCGGTAAATGTCTAAATTTATTTGCATAATCTAAACCATATCCGACTAAAAAGTAATTCGGTAAAGTGAAACCAATCACATCGGCTTTAACATTATTAGTATTTGTTCCTTCTTTTTCGAAAATTGAAATTGTTTCAACCGATTTTGCCTTTTGATGTTTAAAATACTCTTTTAAATAAGCAAGTGTTGTTCCTGTATCAACAATATCTTCAAGAACAATTACCGGACGATCAGTGATATCAATGTCTAAATCCTTTAAGATTTTTACTTTTCCACTAGACTTAGAGCTTTTTCCATATGAAGATAAACTCATAACATCAACTTCTAAATCAATTTCCATTTTTTGTGTTAAATCACTCATGAAGTATAACGCCCCTCGCATTATTCCAACAATTACTGGGCTCTGTCCTTTATATTTTTCGTCTAAATATTTTGCTATTTCTGCTACTTTTGCTTGAATTTCATTATTATCTAATATGATTTCAATATTCTCTTTATTCATCTTTCTCCAATCCTAAACGTTTAAAGACAAAATCAATATTCTGTAGATGATAATCTTTAGCAAAACAAGCTTCAAATTTATCTTCACCTAAAATATTAATTACTTTATCTCTAACCGCTTCTTTAAAATCTTTCTCGTTATTAAATGAATCAATTGCAATTGGTTGAACCAGATCATAAGCTTCTTCACGAACAAGTCCCTCTGTAATTAAACTTAACATGACTTTTTGTGAAAAGAAAACATTATTTGTACAATCAATGTTATTTAACATTCTTTCTTCATTTACATATAAATTTGCTAAAACTCCTGTAAAACGCTTCAACATATATTCAATTAATGATGTTGCATCAGGAATGATAATTCGCTCTGCTGATGAATGAGAAATATCACGTTCATGCCATAAACCTACATTTTCCATTGAAGTTACAACATATCCACGAATTACACGAGCAAGTCCTGACATATTTTCGCTTGATATCGGATTTTTCTTGTGTGGCATTGCGCTACTACCCTTTTGTTTTTTCCCAAATCCTTCTTCAGCTTCACGAACTTCTGTACGCTGTAAGTGACGGAATTCAATTGCCATTTTATCAATTGTATTTGCAATTGAAGCTAATGTCATCATGTAAAACGCATGACGATCACGTTGCAAGGTTTGTGTTGAAATTTTACTACTTTCAATCCCAAGGTTTTGACAAACAAAGTCTTGAACAAATGGATCAATATTTGCATACGTTCCAACTGCACCTGAGATTTTTCCTGCTTCAATTTGGCGACGAGCCATTTGCCAACGCTCTAAATTACGGTTCATTTCTTCATAGTATAATGCCAGTTTATACCCAAAGGTAGTTAATTCTGCATGCACTCCATGAGTTCTCCCCATTTGTACTGTATATTTATGCTCTAAAGCACGTTCTTTTAATACTGTAATAAATTCGGTCAATCTCGTTTCGATAATATCATTTGCTTGACGAATTAAATAACCATACGCAGTGTCAACTACATCTGTTGAAGTTAATCCATAATGAATCCATTTTTTCTCTTCACCCAAGCTTTCACTAACACTACGAGTAAATGAAACAACATCGTGACGTAACTCTTTTTCTAATTCATCAATTCGCTTTATATCAAACTTGGCATTTTCACGAACTAATTTTGCATCGGCTTTTGGTACTACCCCAAGTTCACAAAAAGCTTCTGTTGCTAATATTTCCACTTCTAACCACGCTTTAAATTTGTTATCCTCACTCCACAAATTGCGCATTTCTTCATTCTGATAACGACTAATCATTTTTCTCCTTTTAAATCAAATTTATAACGTTTATATTTTAACATAATAAATTTTATATTTTGTCGAAATATTTTAAATATTATTTACAGGAAGACTATCTGTTATCCAAAACTTAAAAACACTTCAAATATTAGTTTGAAGTGTCCTTTATTGACTAAATATATTTTAAATCCCTAAATCTTTTTTTATTTTTGAAGTTGAGATTCCTGGTGTTCGCTCTAAGTAATGAACATCGCAAAATTCGACTAAATGATCAAATTCTCCTTGCCAATCATCACCCATAACAAATTCATCTACATGATATTCTTTTATATCTTGTTCTTTTTGGTTCCAATCATTTTCAGGAATGACTAAATCAACATATCGAATTGCTTCAAGCATTTTTTTTCGTGTTTCATAATTGTGATAAGCCTTTTTTCCTTTGACCTTATTAAACTCATCAGTTGAGACAGCAACAATCAAATAATCACCACGACTTTTTGCCCGTTTTAATAATCTAATGTGACCATAATGCATTAAATCATATGTTCCATATGTCAGTATTCTTTTCATCTTACCATAATTCCTTTCTTACAATTGTTTGTTTACGGTTAGGTCCTACTGATACAACTGTAATTGGTAAGTCTAATTCCGCCTCAATAAATTCAATATATTTTTTAGCGTTCTCTGGTAATTCTTCATACGTTTCACATTTTGTTATATCTTCTGTCCAACCTGATAGCGTTACATAATTTGCTTTTACTTTCGCATAATCACCTTCAAGGGCTGGTATTGTTTCAATTTTTTCGCCATTTAATGAATAACTTGTGGCAATTTTTAATTCTTCAAAACCTGTCAATACATCTAATAACATTATTGCAATCTGTGAAAAACCACTAACACGAATTGAGTGCTTCATCTGTACTAAATCAAGCCAACCACATGCGCGCGGTCTCCCTGTTGTTGTTCCAAATTCATTTCCAGCAATACGAATTCTTTCTCCTATTTCATCATCCAAACGCGTTGGGAATGGTCCTTCACCAACTCTTGTTGTGTATGCTTTCATTATTCCAAGTGAATTTTGGATATATTTTGCTGCAATCCCACAATTTACTGGAATTGATGCTGATGATGGAGAACTTGATGTTACATAAGGGTAAGTTCCATGTTCAATATCTAACATTACCCCTTGAGCACCTTCAAATACAACTCGTTTATCTGCTTTAATTTCTTTTTCTAATAAATATGATGTATCTGTAATATACTGTTTTAAAATATTTGCATATTCTGTATATTCAGAAATTATTTCTTCTGCACTAAATTCTGCTAAATTGTATAACTTAAATATTTCATTTTTCTCATTAACATTGAAGTTTACTTTTTTGGCAAATAATTCTGGCGTAACATATTCTGCCATTCGAATTCCGGTACGATTGATTTTGTCAGCATAACATGGACCAATTCCCTTTTTCGTTGTTCCTACCTTTTCATCACCCTTTAAGTCTTCTAATAATCCGTCCATTTCTTCATGGTAAGGTAAAATAATATTAGCACGATCCGAAATGTATAAATTATCTAACTTATATCCTGCTTCATTTAACATTCGCATTTCTTCAACAAGTTTTTTCGGATTAATTACTACACCATTAGCAATTACTACTTTTGTATTTGGATTAAATACTCCACTTGGCATAATGTGAAGTGCAAATTTCTTACCATCAAATTCGATTGTATGTCCGGCATTATTTCCACCTTGATATCTAACTACAACATCTGCTTCTTGTCCTAATAAATCTGTTATTTTTCCTTTTCCTTCGTCACCCCATTGGCTTCCTACTACACTTAATGTTCTCATTATATCTTCTCCTTAAATTTCACTTTTCATTGCTCTTTTAGTTAAAACTTCTAATACTTCTTCAAACTTAGCATCACAGTATAACATTTGGTAAATAACTTCTAATATTGGTAAATCTAATTGGTTTTTTTCCTTTAGTGCATGGATTGCTTCTACCGAGTAAACCCCTTCTACTACCATTCCTATTTTTTCAGCTGCTTCTTCTTTACTATAACCTTTTCCTAGAAGTTCTCCAAATCCGCGGTTTCGTGAGTGAATTGATGTTGCTGTTACAATCAAATCACCCATTCCAGTTAACCCATAAAAAGTTTCTGGTTGACATCCTTCAACTTCACCAAGCGTTTTTAATTCACGCAGGCCACGAGTAAGTAATGCTGCTTTTGCATTATCTCCAAGTTGTGGGTGTCCATCACAAAATCCGGCAGCAATCGCTAATACATTTTTTGCAGCTCCAATAATTTCAACTCCGTGAATATCTGGATTTGTATACACACGTAAATATGAATTATTAAACGCTTTTTGAACTAATAATCTTGCCTCTTTTGAAACTGAAGTTGAAACAATTGTTGTTACCATACGATGAGCAACCTCTTCAGCGTGAGTTGGTCCTGATAACACAACAATATCGTGTTCATCACCAATTTCTTCGTTAACAATTGCATGACCAGACTTCATTGTTTTGGCTTCTAATCCTTTTGTACAAATAACAAATATTTGTTTTTCCTTTGTTAGTATCTTTTTAATTTTTTGCGCAACTTCACGAATTGCAAACGATGGAACAACAAATACAACCATATCAGATTCATTTACTAACGATAAATCCGTTGTGTAATTTATTGTTGGTGACATTATTGCCTCCGGAATATATGGATTTCGCAAGTTCTCTTTTAACCAATCAATATCTGATTGCATATGCCCCCATAAATTTACTTCATGACCATTATCGTCTGCAATTGTTGCAATTGAACATCCAAATGAACCTGCTCCTAATACAGTAATTTTCACTATTCCTCCTATTGCATTAATTCATATAATGCTTTATCTTTTCTATCTATATAATGAGTTGAATTAATTCGACGAATTGTTCTAGTTTTACCACGAATTAATAATGTTTCTGTTGTTGCTAAATTTCCTTCTACTTTCACTCCATCAAGTAATGTTCCTTCTGTTATTCCAGTAATTGTTACTATTACATTATCATCAGATGAAAGTTCACTTAACTCCAATTTTTGTCCTTCTACTAATCCTAATTGTTTTAATCTTGATAATTCCATGCGTGATAATTTATCATTTTCTGCATTGCTACCTTTTGCACTACTTCTTGTTAATAGTTTTGCCTGCATATCACCATCCATTGCTCGCATAATTGCTGCTGAAATAACTCCTTCAGGTGCGCCTCCAATTCCATAAAACATATCAATACCACTATTAGGCATAGCTACTTGAACACTACCAGCGACATCTCCATCGGGAATTGCAATAACTCTAACACCTAAATCTTGTAATTGCTTTATCGTTTTTTCATGTCGCGGTTTAAATAATGTCATTACCGTTAATTCACAAACATTTTTATTTAACTGTTTTGCTAAATTTTCAATATTTTTTTCAATTGACAAATCTATATCAATTGATCCTTTTCCCTCTTTAGCAACCATTATTTTCTCCATGTACATATCTGGTGCTTTTAGTAAAGTATCACTATCTGCTAAAACCATTACTGCAACTGCGTTTTCTTGACCAAGTGCCACCATTCTTGTACCATCAATCGGATCAACTGCTATATCAACTTTTTCACCACCAAGTCCGACTTTTTCACCAATATATAACATTGGTGCCTCATCGATTTCACCTTCTCCAATTACTACTTCTCCAGAAAATTCAATTGTATTAAGCATATGACGCATTGCACTAACCGCTGCATCATCAGCTAATTCTTTTTTTCCTGTTCCAATCCACTTATACGTCGCTAAAGCCGCGGCTTCTGTAACACGACTAAATTCCATTGCTAATTCTCTTCGCATTTCAACTCCAATTATTTTAATCGACTTAAAAAGTCCGTACACAATTTATTATAACTCATTTTGTCGATTATTTTTACTTTTCTTTAGATTAATAAAATATGCATTTCCATAATTTTTATAAATAGCCATTTTTAACAGAAATCATGACTTTTTCACCTGACAAATTCTATTAAAAAAGAAGATTTCTAATCGAAATCTTCTTAATTTCATTAAAGTAGTACTACATTTCCTGATTAACAAATCTTCTTCTAACATACATTAACATTAGTACTATTATAATTAATAATATCAATATCATTGGCATATTTGATACAGTTCCTGTATTTTCAATTACTACATCGACTCCAGTTACTGTAATAGTAATTTCTTTTCTTACTGAATCTTCGCCTTCTCTTGCTATTAATACTGCTTTATATTTACCTGTCTTGCCTACTTCACTAAGTTCTGTATGATCTACAAGTACTTCTAAACTATCTCCTGTTTGCATATTATAAGCAATTGCCTCTGAATTATTTATTATCATTTCATTAATATTTGCTACTTTAGTTAACTCTTGACGATTAATTTCAAAATCAATTGCATCAATCATTAATTTTTCACTTTCAGATATAACTGTATTTGGTCCAACAATTGTTACATATACATCAATTGTTGTAATATTCCCATCACTATCTGCTACACTTAAGAATACTTTTTGTACCCCAACTTTTGATGTGTCTACATTTGGATAAGCGATACTTGCTGTTAAATCTCCATCTTTTTTGTCAAATGCTACTGCATTATAATCTGCTTCACTAATATTATCATTAATGTTTACAATCAAGTTCTCAGCATATAGATATGGATTTTCCTCATCTACAACATCTGTTTCATTTCCAACAAAAATTTTGATTGTCTTCTGGGCTTTATCGCTACCATTTGTCGCACTTAACGTTGCTGTGTAAACTCCCTGAATACTGTCTTTAGTTAAAGTTGTGCTTTCAACTACAACATTAATATCCGTTCCATCAATCA
>CAZFWW010000058.1:0-8144 GCA_964522645.1 uncultured Mycoplasmatales bacterium | reverse complement strand
TTTAAAGATGTGGAGAACAATGAAAGTACTAAAAGAACTAGAAATTTTAAGACATGATTCAACTGGTGCGAAAAAGGATGTTTGTCAATATTTATTAGAATATCAAGGAGATTATTTAGATTTGAAAAGTGAGAAAATTGCTACTCGTTTTCACACATCAACAGCTCTTTGTACACGAATTGCTAAAGAAATAGGTTTAAATGGTTTTGGTGAATTAAAGTTTTTATTAGATTTGGAAAAAAGTGAAAAACTTGTATTAAAACAAACTAAAACAGCTGGTATTGAATTATATTTTGAAGAACTAATCAGAAATTTTCAGGAGTCATTAGCGGTAATTGAGATTAAGAACATTAAAAAAGTCGCTCAAATGATTAGAAAGGCAAAGCGGATTGTAATTATTTATGATGCTCAAAATTATCTTTATGCTGAAATGTTAACTCAATTATTTCAAGAAGATGATTTGGATTTTCGATTATGTGATAGTTATGTATATGCTAAAAAGCAACTAAGTTTTTGTACGAAAAATGATTGTGTAATCATTTTAAAGTTTAATAATGAATATCAAAATTATAATCGATTGATTAAATTAATTTCGAAGCAAACTTTAAATAATTGTGTTATTACGAATCATCAGATTCCAATTACAGAATTAACAACATGCATTGATATTGCTCAAACAACTCAATTTGGGCTCGGACGGAGATTGTTGATAACAACAATTTTTGATTTAATTTATAATGAATATCAAAAGAGTAATCCTTGAAAAATTTTTCGAGGATTGTTTTTTTGTTCTGATAAAAGTTGGTAAAATGAAATTGTAAGGAGGAGAAATGGTTGGTAAATTATGCATTGATTCAGGTGGTACGAAAATTAGTTATCGCTATGTAAAGGGACATGAAATTATTGAAGAAGCAGAAATTTATCAAAATGGTAATATCTTTACAAATAATAATATATTAACAGTTTATTGCAAAATAATTGAAAAGTATGCAGCTGAAAAAATAGTAGTATTAATTGGAGCTGCTGGTGCAATTAGTGCCATGAGTTTGGTGAAAGAATTAGAAGAAAAGTTATTAGAATTAAGTAATGTGAAAAAGATTAAAATAATCAGCGATGTGGAATTAATTTCAATCGCTAATAAAACACAAACTGATTCTTTAATGTTTGCATTTGGTACGGGTAGTGTTGGCGTTATACAAATTCAAAATAAATCTAAAATCTTTGGTGGTTATGGTTCAACTTTTGGTGATGATGGAAGTGGTTATTGTTTTGGAAAATGTCTACTAAGAACTTATTTCATTGATTATGATTTGGGTAATGATTTTCCATATATGGCTAAATTAACAAGTTATCTTGGGTGGTCTGAACCACGTATTGGGTTGAAAATATTATCAGGTAGTAATTCAAATGTCGTTGCAAGTTTAACTAAAGAATTTATTGATGATTATGATTTTTCAATGATAACAGATTCTTTTATTAAGGGATTAATTCAATATATCAAAATGTTTAGTATGAAATATGGGATTGATAATGTTATTGTATTTGGTTCAGTAACTAAATCCATTAAGGTTCGCCAGGCATGCTTAAACAATGGTTTTAAAATTGCTCAAAATTCAAGTTTAGATGCAATATATAGTTATAAGTTTAAGGAGGAATAATGCAAAAATTTTTAAATTTTATCGAGCAAAAATTTATGCCGCCAATGACAAAATTGGCTCAAAATACATATTTAAAAGCAATTAGAACGGGAATGGTTGTAGTAATTCCATTAATAATTATTGGTTCATTTTTCTTAATAACATTAAATATTCCAATTCCTGGGTATAGTGATTTTATTGCACCATATTCTAGTACCCTTGTAATTCCATTTCGAATGACAGTTTATATGATGACAATTTATGCAACTTTTGGAATTGGAGCGGCTCTTGGTCGAGAGCGTGATCTTGATGAGATTACATCCGGAGTTTTAGCAATGGTTGGTTTTTTCATGAGTATAGTCCCATTAAATGGTTCGCTTGTTCCAGCACTTGGTGATGAATTAGTAAGTTTATCGAGTGTTGATGCTTTAAGTGGTGGGTGGCATATGTCGTTTTCGTATTTAGGTAGTGCGGGATTATTTGGGTCAATTATTATTTCAATTGCTTCAGTTGAAACGCTTTATTTTATGAAGAAAAATAATTTTACGATTAAGATGCCAGAACAAGTTCCCAAATCAGTAGCGGATAGTTTTGCTGCTCTTTGGCCAACTGCTGTGGTTGTAATAATAATGTTTATAATTACTAATGTAATTGGTTTTAATATTCATAGTTTTTTAAATATGATTTTAATGCCACTTCAAGGTTTTTTAGCTGGAAATAATTTAATCGGAATGTTAGCAATAGTATTTTTAATTACGCTATTATGGGCTGCTGGAATTCATGGGGTTAGTATTATTGGGGGAATTTTACGTCCCTTTTGGATGATTGCACTTGAACAAAATGCTCAGTTTGTTGCTGATGGTGGATTAATGTCAGAAGTTCCGAATATTGGAGTGGAACCATTTTACCAGTGGTTTGTCTGGATTGGTGGTGCTGGTGGAACAATTGGTTTAATCATTGTTTGTTATTTATTTGCTAAGTCCGAATATTTAAAATCAATTACTAAAGTTTCGCTTGTTCCTTCAATATTTAATATTAATGAGCCAGTTATTTTTGGTTTTCCAATTGTAATGAATCCGGCGTTAGTAATTCCTTTTATTATTGGTCCATTAATTTGTACAATAGTAACATATTTTGCAATAGCGTTTAATATTGTTAATGCTCCAAGTATTATTGCTCCTTGGACACTTCCAGGTCCAATAGGTGCATTTTTAGCAACCGGAAATGATTTTATGGCAATTGTATTATGTTGTATTAATATTGCAATTTTGGTAATTGTTTATTATCCATTTGTGCGAATTTATGATAAGCAGTTATTGGTTGAAGAAGGAAGTAAAGAGGTGTAAATATGTTAGAGTTATTATTAATTGTAACAGTAGTAACGGGATTATTTATTGGTTTTAAAAAGATAATTAAAATGTATGAATTATTAAAGATAAATCCGTATCTGCAAACGGTATTATTAAGTATTATCTTAATTGTAGTTTATAATTTGGTGATTTTAATTAAGTTACCAATTAATATAGTAGTAGGAATTTTAGTTGTATTATGTACAGTTGTTACGGTCTATTTAGCAGTTTTATTTCAGGCATATTATTATAAACTTAGTGATAAATATAATGAGATGGTTGAAAAATGTTAGGAATTTCAATATATCCAGATAAAACGAGTCTAGAGGAAAATAAGGCGTACATTGATAAGTGTTCCCAATTGGGTTATAATCAATTATTTACTTGTTTACTTAGTGTTAGTAAACCAAAATCTGAGATTAAAATGGAATATCGAGAAATCATTACATATGCTCAACAAAAAGGATTTGAAGTAACTCTTGATGTCTCGCCACGTGTCTTTAACCAACTTAAAATTGATTATTCAGATTTGAGGTTTTTCAAAGAATTAAATGCAGATGCGATTCGGTTAGATGAAAGTTATAATGGGAAAGTAGAAGCACAGATGACTTATAATGTACAAGGTCTTAAAATTGAAATTAATATGTCGCAAGATACTCCATATATTGATAATATTATTTCGTATTATCCACGAACTGATTGTTTGATTGGATGCCATAATTTTTATTCAAGTCCTTATACGGGTTTAGGTCTCGATTTTTTCAAACGTTCAACCAAGCGGTTTATTAAAGCCGGAATTAGAACAAAGGCTTTTGTCAGTAGTAATTGTGCAGCTATTGGTCCATGGCCATTAATGGAGGGTTTGCCAACTTTAGAAATGCATAGGAATTTACCAATAGAAATTCAAGTTAAGCATTTATATGCTTTGGGAATTGATGATGTTATAATCTCAAATCAATTTCCGAGCGATAAAGAGTTAGAAAGTGTTGCCAAAGTTGATCGTTATGTTCAAGAGTTTACATTGATGATTAATGATAATCGTGATATTGAAAATCAAATATTATTTACTGAAGAACATTTCTATCGTGGTGATGTTAGTCCAAGTTTAATCCGTTCGACACAGTCACGAGTTAAATATAAGAATGAAGATTTTCCTCCACGAAATACAAATCAACTTTTAACTAAGGGGACTGTTGTTATAGGTAATGATAATTATGGTCAATATAAGGGGGAAGTTCAGATAATTATGGAAGATATAATTGATGAGCAATTAACTCGGAATATTGTTGGCTATATCCCAAAAGAAGAGTTAATATTATTAGATTTATTAGTGCCATGGCAACGATTTACGTTTAAACACAAATAAATTATGTGATATATTAAAATAACTTAGTTTAAATAATCTCAAAATAAAATCGAAAAGATGATTCCACATTTGGAGTCATTTTTTAGTAAATATTTAAGATGATATACATTTAAAGATTTAAGTAATGTGTTATAATAATTGTAATGATGATATTGAATAAAAGTTTAATAATGATTGATATTTGATAAATCTGATTGCGAAAAAGAGAATCGAGTTTAATGATAAATATAAATTCTTGGAAAG
The DNA here is from genome assembly GCA_964522645.1 of uncultured Mycoplasmatales bacterium. Taxonomy (GTDB): domain Bacteria; phylum Bacillota_I; class Bacilli_A; order UBA3375; family UBA3375; genus CAZFWW01. The sequence continues at coordinate 3,549 of CAZFWW010000058.1, read as the reverse complement.
AAGATAAACTCAAGGTTAGTAGATTATTTTAGAATTAAATTTAAAGATAACTACACGTAATAATAAAGAAGACTTAAGTTATCATACTGACAAATCAGAATTTATATATGAATAATGATTATTATCATTCATAAATTAATCACAAATAATAAAAAAGGAATTTTAAGTATAATATTAATGTGTTATAATAATTATTAGTTAATATGTTACTTTGGTGAACAATTATGAACATATTAATAAATTATTGTAGAGAAATTATTATGAGAGTATGTATAAGAAAAAACGATAAATTAAAATAAATTACCATTTACACTATAGTTACAATGACAAGGATCCACTAATAATAGACAAAAAATTATGAATTATTTTCATCTTGTAAAAAAGTAATTTATTTAACAAAATATGATAATAAAATTTTTAATGTGAAAAAGTGTTAGGAGAAATATGAGAAAAATAGAATTTACAGAAGATCTATTAAATCAAATTGATACAGAAAAAAATTCCAGATATGTTAGTGGTTTGAATATAAAGTTTAGAGAAATGGATATATCAAATCTGATGAAAAGTATTTCTGAAGGATGGAATATTGATTCCCAAATATATATAAGAAAATATAACGATAAAGAAAAATACTATGTTGTAGAAGGTAATAGAAGAGTATCAGCATTGAAAAAATATTACGATAATCAGTATAAATTAGAGTATAATGAGGAAATAGATCATTCAATTTTAAAGTTACAAAATAAGGAAGATATAGTAGAAAAATTATCTCAAATAACAGTTTATGAATTAAATAATGACAAAGAAGAAGAGGAAATAATTGAAAAATATCATTATTCAGATGAATTGAAAAAAAAACATAATACATTAAACAATAGATTTCATACACAACAAAAATACTTTAGGGATAATAAAAATATGTATAAAGAATCAGAATTTATGGAACTAGCATTATTTTATTATTTTGATTCAAATATCGAAGATGTAAATAAGGACTTATATCAAAAATATGTAGAAAAACCAACTCCTATTCCCCGAACATTATTTCAGAATAAGGTGAATGGAAAAAAAAATTATATATCAAAGTTATTTAATATTAATAAGGATATAACTAACAAAAAATTTGAAATTACTATTGGCAATGATGGTGAGTTGTTTTTAAGGTTATTTATTTTTTTATTAGAAAAATATTGTAAAAATGAATGGATAAATAATCAAGCAACAACAATAGATGATTTTTACGAAGAATTAGACCAAGATTTAAAAGAATATATTTATAAAGAAAAATACTTTAATCATAAATATAAGTCATCCTCTAAAAAGTTAGATGCTGCAAAGAAAAATTATGATAAAACAAAAAGTTTATTATTAGAGGTAAAAGAGAATATTGTAGAACGCAATGAAAATTATTTGAAAGAAGAAAATCAAACAGATGACGTAAAAGAATTAATATTAATTAATTGTTCGTTACTAATGATATTAGATGAATATTCAACTATCTATGAAAGTAGAAAAAAATTAATTGATAATCCAATTATTGCACATATCCTGTGTAGAACATGCATAGAATGTTTTGGATTTAATTATTATATAACAGGAAAAATAAAAAACGATAAACTAGTGAATAAAAAAGAAAATCAGTTAAAAAAAACAATGTCTCAATATTATAATGGAAGAATTCCTACGTATGTCTCATCTGTATATAAGGCATTTAAAGAAGAAAATGAAGAAACTGAAAATAAAACCCTGACAGAAAATTTTCTGATTTATGAATTAAAAAATAATTTAGGAAATGGGAATTATAGAAAATTAAATTCATTTGTACATTATCCTCAAAAATCAGTAGATATTGTAGATCAAATTCCAAAAATTATAAATTCTAATTTACAATTATATAAATATTATTATATTGATAATTAAAAAATTAAGAATATAAGTTTAAAATTTGGATTTTACACTAAGGTATGAAAAAGTGTATTTTATTTTTTAAATTATAGAATTTCTACGTAGATGATTTACCATTTAATGTGGTTAAATTAATTTTAAATATGTAGAGTATATTTTACTTAAATTATAATAGAGATAGAATGAAAGTAAATTGTTGACGTAGAAGTAATTTGTATAGCAATGATATTAGAATTATCAAAATAAAAAAGTAAATGCAATGATTTAAGTTAATATTATAGGATGAACAGGAGAATAAATGGATGCAATAAAAAAAGTAAGAGTAAAAAAGCAAAATATACAAACCTCATCAAAGTTTAAGTCACCAATAGAATTAAAAACAGCTTTAGATATTGCAAAAGAAAATTTATTATCAGTTTTGCAAGAAAATGCATGGGAACAAATAATAGTAGGTTTTAGTGGTGGAAAAGATAGCACAGCAACATTGCAATTATTATTGGATACATGTATTACAAATGATATAGATGTACCAATAAAAGTATTATCAAGCAATACATTAATTGAAAATCCATTAATTGAGAAACAATTACTATTAATACAAAATCAAATAAAAGAAATTAATGAAAAATCTCCAATAAACATAGAACATTTAATATTAACACCTAAATTGGAAGATTCGTTTTTTGTAAATACAATTGGAAAAGGGTATGCTACACCACTAAGTACAATGGGACGTTGGTGTACAAGAGCATTGAAAGTGGATCCTATGGAAAAGTATTATAAGAATTTAAAAGTAAAAACACTTGTACTATCAGGTGTAAGAGAAGATGAAAGTATATTAAGAAAGAAAAATATAAAAAATTATTTTAATGAAGAATTAAAAAAAGATTCTGAATATATATTCAAATATGCACCAATAAGAAACTTTCAATTGAATGATGTATGGGACTATATTATGGATATATTTAGAAAAGAATATTATTACTTAAATAATAATTCTTTATGGGAATTATATAGAGATGGGTCATCACAAGACGTATGTCCTTCATCATTAGACATATCAATATCAAACGCTAAATCAAAGTGTGGAAAAAGTAGATATGGTTGCTACATGTGCCCATTAGTATCAAGAGATAAGGCTCTTGAAGCAAATGTTGAAAATGGTCATGAAGAATTAAAAGGATATCTTGAATTAAGAGAATGGTATATGAAGAGGTGCTATGATCCAAAATATAGGTCACGATTTAATAGAAGAGGAAATGTTTTGTTGAAAGAAATTGCTGTTTCTGAAAGTGGGAATTTTGATTTTAAAATGTTGTATACGATATGTAAAGGAAATATAAATTTAAAAACAGATTACTTAAGTAGAAAAATTATAATTGTAGAACAGGTTAGAAATGTTAAAAGTTTGATTACCAAACTGGAAAAAAATGGTAGATTTGAAAATGATGATATTTTAATTATTAAAAATATAGAAAAAGAAGGTATAAAATATTATAGACCAACAACAGCGATGTTATCTTATAAATTTAGAAAAGAATTTTATGATAAAGTAATAGAAATTGAAAAAAGTTACGGTATAAGTATTTTACAAGAAGGTGAAAAAAAAATAATAGAAAGTATGTTAAATAAAAATTAATAATA
>CAZFWW010000057.1:0-8216 GCA_964522645.1 uncultured Mycoplasmatales bacterium | reverse complement strand
TGTCAAATTTAATTACTGATATTTATTTACCAGTAATTAAACGTTATACATTTGTACGTTCAAAATTAAAAATGAAGGAAGAATTATTATTTCCAGGTTATATTTTTGTCCAAATGGAAATGTCAAATGAAACAGTGTTCTTTGTTCGTGGAGTTCAATACGTAACAGGTTATGCTGGAATAAGTAGTATGAAAGAACGACCAGAACCAATGGAACCAGGTGAAGTTGAAAGAATGCAAGAAGAAACAAAGAAAATTCAAGTAGATTTAGAATCAGGAGATTTAGTTCGCGTAATTAATCACGAATTATATGATGGTCAAGAACTAAAAGTTAGCGAAGTTTTCCCAGAAAAAGAAGAATTAACTGTAGAACTTGGATCAATTTTAGGTGATGATCAAGGTACAGAAACAATTTCGTTTACACAAGTAGAGAAAAAATAAATCAATTAAATAATAAAAAGAGAAATCGAGAGTATAATGTTATACTCTCGATTATTTATTTTTAGTAGCAGTTATTGTCATCTCATCATCGAAGTGATAATTAATTGAATATTCATAAATTGTGCCATCATCAAGAAAACCAGTGTTTTCAATTTTTAAAAGTGGCTGAGGATTATGCGTAAGATTTGGTAGTCCTAATTGAGTTAATTCATTACTTGTTAAGATAGTAGCCGAAATGTTTTTAACATTATGATAAATATTATATTTACTATTAACATATTCATAAATTGATGTTTGGATATTTTCCTCGGTAATATCAGCAAATAATTTTTGGGGCATGTATATCTCTTGGTAAATGGTTAAAACATCATTAATGTATCGACTCCGAAAAATTTTAAATACTTTTTGTTCTGGAGTGATATTTAAATGGCGAATTAATTCCATTGGTGGATTTATAATTTCAAAAGTATGAATTTTAGTTGTGATTGTCTCTTGAAAGGCAATTGCGTTTAAACTCTTTAATCCAAGCATCCCGTAGCCTTTTCGAATCAGTGGGTTATTAACGTAATAACCTGATTGTCGAATCGAGCGAATATATCCACGGTCAATTAAAACGAGCATTGCCTTTTTAACTGTATTAAGTGAAACTTTGTAATGTTCAGCTTGTTTAATTTCTGAAGGTAAACGGTCATTAGCCTTATATAGTCCGTGGTCAATTTGGTTTTCAATGCGATCTGCTAATTCGTGATAATTCATGATTACTCCTTTACTATTATTATATCACAACTTGTTTATAAACAAACAAAATCAAAATTAAATAATCAATTATTAAAAATTAAGGGGTTTAATTTTGGAAAAAGATTGAAAATGATTTCAATGTGTGTTATACTTAACTTGTAAAGTAGGAGGAGAAATGAAAAAGATTAATTTTGCAGATACACAAAAATTCGCAAAAACATTAATGGTTGTAATTGCTGCAATGCCAGCTGCGGGTATTTCAATTGCAATTGGAAAAAGTTTAGCAATGATGCTTAAAAATTATCAATACCTTGCAGTTCCATTCACGGTACTTGAATCAGCAGGTTGGGTAATTATCGGTAATTTAGCTATTTTATTTGCCGTTGCAATTGGGGGAAGTTGGGCAAAAGAAAAAGCAGGGGGAGCATTTTCGGCTCTAATTGTTTACCTAGTATTACTCCAAGTAACTTCAGCTTTGGCTCAAGTTGGAATGAGTGCAGATGGATTATTAATTACCTTACCGTTTATTGGTAATGTAGAGGCAAGTGGTTACTTATCAAATCAAGTAGGAGTAAATGCATTAAACATCAGCGTGTTTGGTGGAATTATTTCTGGTTTTGTTGGAGCAATTATTTACAATAAATTTTATAATTTTAAAAAACTACCAACAGCATTAGCATTTTTTAATGGAAAAAGATTTGTTCCGTTTGTCGCTTTATTTGCAGGAATGATTCTAGGAACATTATTCTTTATTTTCTGGCCACCAGTTCAAGGGGTAATTAACGAAATTGGTGTTTGGTTAACAACGGTTACAACACCATTTATTGCTCCATTCATCTATGGAACATTAGAACGATTATTTTTGCCGTTTGGTTTACATCACTTATTAACAATTCCGATGAACTATACACCACTTGGTGGGGAATATGTTGGAATATGTACAGATGCATTAGCTCAAGGTCAAGAGTACATCTGGTTTGCTTGGATGGATGATTTGAGTTGTGCCCTTGATAATCAAGACAATGCACTTTATAATACTATTTTAGATAGTGTAACTCCAGCACGTTTTAAAGTAGGTCAGGTAATCACATCAACATTTACCTTGCCAATGGCAGCTCTTGCAATGTTTTCCACAGTTGATGCTGATAAGAAGAAGAAATATGCAGGGTTCTATTTTGGAGCATTATTACCAGTATTTTTAACTGGAATTACAGAACCAATCGAATTCTTATTTATTTTTATTTCACCAGTATTATGGTTAGTTCATGCTGTATACACAGGGATTGCTTTTGCCTTAAGTGATTTTATTGATTTAAGAATTCATGCTTTCGGATTAATTGAAGTAGTTGCTAAAATTCCGTGGATGGCGACAAATGGATTAATTCGTGACGTGATTAATTTAATGATTTCAGGATTAGTTATGGGTGGATTATACTTTGTAACGTTTAGAACATTGATTTTAAAATTAAATATTGCGATTCCAGGTCGTAATAAAAATTATCCAATTGAGGATGAAGATACAGGAGAAAAAGTAAAATTTACAGGTGATGAGCAAATTATTGCAATCTATGATAATTTAGGAACAAATACAAACATCATTGAGATTGATGCATGTATGACCCGTTTACGAGTAACAGTTAGAGATATTAAGCACGTAAGTGATGAAGAAACGTTTAAAAAACTTGGAGCAATTGGGATGGTTGTAAAAGATAATGGAGTCCAAATAATATTTGGTCCTAAAGCAGATACGATTAAATCTGATTTACAAGATTATGTGGATAGTTTATGAGGATTGTAACTTTCAATATTAATAGTAAACCTGATATAGATAGTGAAGAGAAATACCGGAAATTTGCACAGTACATAACCGAAAAAAAAGTTAATGTAATTTGTTTGCAGGAAGTAAATCAACTTCATAGTGGTGATTATGTTTTGAATTTAACAAATATAATCTACAAAATAATGGCTTATCTTCCAAGTACATATCAATTTACATGGACACCAACGCATATTGCATATGATAATTATTTAGAAGGGATTGCAATTATAACAAATTATAATTATTCTCATATTAATAGTAAGTTTATTTCTAAGAGTACAGATTATAAATTTTGGAAAACACGTAAAGCACTAACAATTAAATTAGAATCAGGGTTAAATGTTTGTTGTTGCCATACCGGATGGTTTGATGATGAACAAGAACCGTTTGGTAATCAATTTAGTAATTTAATGACAAAATTAGATTCCGAAGAATTTATTATTGGTGCAGATTTAAATATAATTAGTGGTAGTTTTGAACAACAAGACTTATTTAATAAACATCGCTTGTATGATTTGACAAAATTTGGTTATAGTTTTACTGAAGCAATTGATGGTTGGGAAAACCATCAGTCTGGACAGCAAAAAGTAGATTACATTATTAGTAATAAGAATTATCAAGTTAAAAATCAAGAATTATTAATGAGTGAGGAATTCATGAGTGATCATAATGGATTTATGGTTGAAATATAAATAATAAAATTAGTATTTATTACTAGGAAGAATTGTAGTTATCAATTCTTCTTTTTTGTAACTTTATAATCAAGGATATTGTTTAGTTTATTTTTTAGATAAACTAAATACCGAATTGAATAATTTTAAAATTAATGTTTTTAAATAATCAATAATTTCCGAAATTTTAGTGCAAACAAATTACAGAAAATTGGAAAAATTGTTATAATATACTTATGTTAAATAAAATAAATTCAATAATTTCTAATACAAGTGCATTCATCGTTGTTATTTTTATAGCAACATTTTCAATATATTCAAGTATCGTGCCATTAAAAGAAGCACGCCAAGATTACATTGATGCAGAAACGCAACTTGAAAATGCAAGAAAAGAAGAGCAGAATAAAAAAGAAGAGTATGAACTTTTATCAAATGATGAAACAAGAAAACAAATTGTAAGGCAAACACATAAAATTTCAAAGGAAAATGAAATATTGTTCGTTTTTCCAAAAGAAGGTAATGATGAATAAATTTCAAAATTCATTATTACTTGTAAGTGGTGGAGTAGACTCAATGAGTTTGCTACATTTTTTTATAAAAAAAAAAGTTAAGTTTGATATTCTTCATATTAATCATTTAACACGTGGTTTAGAAAATGAAAAAGAGTATCAATTGATTAAACAAATTGCAATAAAAAATAAAATCAGATTACATTATTTTGAATATCAACATCAACAAGGAAACTTTCAGGCAAAGGCTCGAGAATTTCGTTATAAAATGGCAAGTAAAGTTTGTCAAGAAGAACAACTTACTAGTATTATTACAGCACATCATCGAGATGATCTTGTTGAAAACATTATGATGAATAATGAACGATTAGGTTCTAAACTAATTACTAAACATAGTGAACTTAATGGGATATTAATTATTCGCCCGCTACTCGATTATTATAAAGCAGATATTTATCACTATGCAAAAGAAGAGCAGATTAAATACTATGAAGATTATTCAAATGAAAATCCCAAGTATAAGCGAAATTATATCCGACTGCAATTAAAGCAGAAAAGTCAAATGGAAAAAGAAACAATTATTGATGAAGAAGCAAAGCGAATTGCAAATTTTCCATCTGTTAATCCTGACTTGACTGTTAGTGAATTGAAAAAGCACGATCGTTATAATCAGGAACTTATTTTATATTTATGGTTAAAAGCAAAAATTACAGCAAATATTTCACGGACATTAATTACGGATATTTTAAAAAGAATTAACGCTTATGGAACAAAAGAATATAGTTTACCTGAAGGATGGATTTTATATAAAAATTATGATCAATTGCAATTGACTAAAAAGATAATTTTTACTGAACCAGAAATTATTAAAAAAGCAATTATTGGTAAAAATGAATTTAATGGAATTTATTTTATTAACAATATAGAAGATGCGATTATTAGGTGTCGAAAAGATGGAGACCGAATTAAATATCGTGAGTTTAGTAAAAAAGTAAGTAGGGTTATGATTGACTTGAAAATACCGAAAAATCTCAGGATGATATGGCCTGTTGTTTGTGATAAACAAGGAAATCCATTATATATTCCAAAACAACTCAAAAAATAGTATAATAGATGTATGTTTAACAAAAGGAGCTTTATGAACGAAAAAGATATATTAAAAGAGGTATTAGTTACAAATGAACAAATTCTTGAAATTTGTAAAAGAATGGGGAAAGAATTAACAGAAGATTATCAAAATAATGAAACACCAGTTGTATTTTTAGGTTTATTAAAAGGTTGTCATCCATTCATGACAGACTTATTAAAAGAAGTAAATTTAAAAATCGAAATTGATTATATGGATGTTTCTTCATTTTTTGGAGGAACTGAAGCTAGTGGTGAAGTTAAAATCATTAAAGACATGACGTCAAACGTGAAAAATCGTGATGTTGTAATTGTTGAAGATATCGTTGATAGTGGTCGAACAATTATGAAAGTAAAAGAACTATTATTATTCCGTGGAGCTAAATCAGTTGAAGTTGCAACTTTAATTGATAAACCAGCTGGAAGAACAGTAGAGTTAGAACCAAAATATATCGGAACGGAAGTACCAAAGGCATTTATTATTGGTTATGGTTTAGATTACCAAGAATTTTATCGTAATTTAAATTGCATTGGAATTCCTAAAGATGAAATTATCAGAGGAGAGTAATGAATAAAGGTAGTAATTCAATTGTAAAGATGATTTTTGGGATTATCTTGTTCTTTGCAATAGTCGGAAGTTTTAGTCTGTTTATGGGATTAAACTCATCAGACACGACTATTTCATACCAAGAATTGCAAAAGAAGATTGAGAATGATGAAGTAAAAGAATTAAATATTCAACCATCAAATGGTGTATACAAAGTGACGGGAACGTTAAAGAAAGTGGAAGATGAAAAACTGGAAAAACCACTTGCTTCAACAATTCCGGGTCAAGACAATATTTACGGTGAAGTTATTAAAACAATTGAAGAAAATAACGTTCCTGTAAAATATATTGAAGAAGCACATACAACACCGATGCAAGGGTTTATAATGCAAATTATATTTATTGGACTGATGTTTATGGGAATGTCATTTTTATTTAGAAAAGTGGCAGGCGGTAAAGGTGGACCAATGGGTGTTGGTGAACATAAAGCAAATAAAATAAATAATTCAAAAATAACGTTTGATGATGTTATTGGACTAAAAGAAGAAAAGCAAGAGTTAGTAGAAATTATTGATTTTCTTAAAAATCCGAGTAAGTATCATGAAATGGGAGCAAAAATTCCAAATGGGATACTATTAGAAGGACCTCCAGGTACCGGAAAAACATTAATGGCAAAAGCGGTTGCTGGAGAAGCAAATGTTCCATTTTTCAGTATTTCGGGATCAGATTTCATCGAAATGTTTGCTGGAGTTGGTGCAAGTCGTGTCCGTTCGCTATTTAAAGATGCGAAAAAAGAAGAAAGAGCAATTATATTTATTGATGAAATTGATGCAATTGGTAAACGTGAATCTTCAGGAAATGGTAGTGACAAAGAAAGTAACCAAACAATTAATGCACTGTTAGTTGAACTTGATGGTTTTGCTAGTGAAAAAGGTGGAATTATCATTATCGGAGCTACAAACCGTGCGGATAAATTAGATAAAGCATTATTACGTCCAGGTCGTTTTGATCGTAAAGTACTGGTAGGACTGCCAAACTTAAAAGAACGTGAAGCAATGTTAAATTACCACGCAGCAAAACGTAAAATTAATCCAGAAATTACTTTTAGTGAACTAGCAAAAGTTACTACTGGAATGAGTGGTGCTGAACTTGAAGCAGTAATTAATGAGGCAGCAATTTTAACAGTAAGAGAAAATCGTAAGCAAATTGAAAAAGAAGATTTAGTTGAAGCAGTTGATCGTGTACAAATGGGACCTGCAAAAGTTTCAAATAAATATTCAAAACGTGATAAAGATATCGTTTCATATCATGAGAGTGGTCATGCAATTATTGGATTAGAATTAGAAAATGCAATGCAAGTTCAAAAAATTACAATCATTCCTCGTCGTAATGCCGGAGGGTATGTTGCATTTACTCCAAAGGATGATGAGAAGTTTCAAACTAAACGTCAACTTGAAGAACAAATTATTGGTTTATTAGGTGGTCGTGCTGCTGAAGAAATATTCTTAAATGAAATGTCAATAGGAGCTCATGATGATTTAGAAAGAGCAACAGCAATTGCTCGTGCAATGGTAACTGAATATGGAATGAGTGATTTAGGACTTTATCAGTATGAAGGTAATTATTATCGCCAAAATCCTTATGCAATGCGTCAATATAGTGAAGAAGTGGCAAGTAAAATTGATAGCGAAATATCACGTATTTTAAGCGTAGCTCACACACGTGCTCGTGAAATCATAATGGCTCGTGCCGATGATATGCACTTACTTGCTAAAACGATTCGTGAAGTTGAAGTTTTAGAACGTGAACAAATCATGTATTTATTAAAACATGGAACATTAGAGGTAAAAGCCGAAGATGCTGAAGAACCAGTTACAAACTAGTAGTGAAGCAGAGTTGATTCAAGCAGGACTTGAGTTTTCCAAGTCTTTAAAACCAAAAGATATTATTATCTTAAATGGTGATTTAGGAGCGGGAAAAACAACTTTTGTTAAAGGGATTGCTAAAGGACTTGGAATTACTCGTCCAGTAACTTCACCAACGTTTAATATTGTAAAAGAATATAATGATGTATTATGTCATATTGATGCTTATCGTGTTTTTGCTGAGGATATTGGAATTGATGATTATCTTGATCGAAATTTCATTATTTGCATCGAATGGAGTGAAAATATAATTGATTATATTCCCCAAATTGACTATGAAATTAATTTAGAATATCAAGAAGAAGGTCGAAATATTACAATTATAAAGCATTCAGATTAACTATAAAGTTAAATGAAAATTAAAATATATCTTAAAAGTCATTAGATAAATGAACTGAACCCACAAAAGTGGAATAAGAAATAAAAGAGCTTAAATATACAT
>CAZFWW010000056.1:0-8252 GCA_964522645.1 uncultured Mycoplasmatales bacterium | reverse complement strand
TGGATACATGGAAGATTAGTGAAAAAGTAATTAAATCATTACCAACACCAATCATTATAATTGATAATTCACAAAAAGCAATTATTATTAATGAGGGGTTTAAGTCGTTATTCACACCACGTAAGAAAACGCTAAGACGAGGACAGTCATTAGAGACAATTTTAACACGTGAGAAAAATCTATATTTAAAAATTCAGTCAATTATCAGTACAATTAATGATAAAGAAATATTTGAATATACAATCGAAGAACGTACATATCGTGTAACAGTTAAAAAGGTAACTGATTATTATAGTCCAAAGTATTTTATTTTATTTGAAAATATTACACCTCAAGATAATATTGAGCAATTAAGACGCAAGTTTATTTCTAATGTTGCTCATGAATTACGTACGCCGCTTGCCGGAATTAGTGCTCATGCGGAGTTGATTGCTTATCAAGATTTAGATCAAAATGAAGTGAAGGAAAATGCCGGTGTTATTTATCGTGAAGTACAACGATTAAGTAAATTAGTAAATGAACTTTTAGATATAACTAAGTATGATCAAAATAAAATTAGAATGGAACCCGAATTATTTAAAATAGATGATTTATTAGCCGAAATAGATTTTTTATATCAAGCTAAAGTCAAAGAAACAAACATTAAATTAATTATTGAAAGCAATGGTTACAATTTATATGCGGACTATGACCGTTTAAAACAAGTAATGATTAACTTAATTGATAATGCATTTACACATACCAAAGATAAAATTGAGGTAATTGTTAAGAAGAAGAATGAGAAAATTAGAATTTTAGTAATTGACAATGGAATTGGATTAACACATCACCAAAAAGAACGAATTTTTGATCGTTTTTATCGTGCTGATGTATCACGTACTAGGTTCTCAGGGGGAACAGGGCTAGGACTTGCGATTGTTCGAGAAATTGTTAGTTTACATAATGGGAAAATTTATGTACAGAGTGAACCAAATAAAGGAACAGAATTTGTCATTGAAATACCATTATTAAATCAGTAAGGAGATTTATGCAAACAGGATTATTTATTACACTTGAAGGTGGTGAAGGTAGTGGTAAAACAACGACATCTGAAGTTGTTAAAACTAGATTAGAAGCAATGGGTTATCAAGTCGTTTTAACAAGAGAACCCGGTGGGGTAGAAGTATCAGAAGCAATCCGAAATACAATTATGAATTATGAATTACATAAAAAAACGGAAATCCTTTTATTTGCTGCAGCCCGTGTTGAACATCTACACCAAAAGATAATACCAGCTTTAAATGCAAATAAAATTGTGCTTTGTGACCGTTATATTGATTCATCAATTGTTTATCAAGGAATGGCTCGAAATAGTGATACAAATTATGTCAAGGATATTAATTATTGGGCAACAGATGAATTTTTACCAGATTTAACAATATTTTTCGATGTTAAACCAGAAATTGCACTTGGGCGAATTAGTGAAGATGAGCGTGAAGTTAATCGTTTTGATAATGAAAAACTAGAGTTTCATAATGCAATTTATGAGGGATATACAAAAATAGCAAATGAAAATAAAGCAAGAATAAAAAAGGTTGATGCAACAGCAGAACAAGAACAAGTAATTGATGCTGTTATGACTTTGGTTACGGAGCAAATTAATGGGTAAAACAATTGCAATTATCGGAACAATTGACAATGTTGAAGTGAAAAAGTATATTGTTGAAGAAGTAAATGCATTTTTTAAAGCCAATTTCCAGTTCGGTGATTTATTAAAAGTTGCTAATAGTTATATAATGCCTGAAAATGATAAAATTGCCACTGAAGCAATTGAGCAGTATATTAATAACCTTGCAGCAACAAATTTAAATTATGATAAAAAACTGGGATTAATCTATAACTTTGAATTAATTTCAGTTTTAAATCAAAATAAGTTACTTAAAACGTTTGAAGATAATCCGGAAAATACTTTACAAATTATTGTTGTAAGTCGTGAGAATAAACTAATTAGTACCATTAAATCACGAATGTTAATCGTAGATAAAAGAACAGAAAAACTAAGTTATAGTTGTTTAGATAAAGAGAAACAGTTTTATCAAGAAATTATTAAACAACAAAAAGAAGCAGATTATTTAAGTGAGAATAGTGAAATCAAAAATACAATAATTGCAATTTATAATGAATTGAATTGTGGTAATGTTACTAATGCCTTTATTTTGTATACAAGTAAAATTTCTGATTATAATAAAACTGTTAATTTATTAGTGATTCGGATTATTTATAATTATTTATATGCCCAACAAGAAATTACACAACTAATTAAATTATTTGATTATGAACAACGCTTTGAATATAATGTAAATGAACGTGTCCAAGTAGAGGCATTATTTGTAGAGATTAGAGGAGTAAAAAATGAGTAAAGTAATAGGGATTAAAATTCCGTATTTAAAACAAATTCAATATGTTTATACTGATGAAAAATTAGAACCAGGAACAAAAGTTATAATTGATACATCGGGTGGAAAATTCTTGTGTGAAGTTGCAACTAAATTAGAAACTAAAAACATGATGCATAGTGTATATAAAAATTCAAAATTTGTTCGTGTTGCTACTCCAACTGATGAATTACAAAATTTAAAAGCATTAAATGAAAATACAACTCTTTGCAATATTTTTGAAAAAGGGATAAAAGCTTTATCACTTCCAATTACATTAATCGGAGTGTGGCAAAGCATTGATAATAAGTATATTAAAATCATGTATTATTCACTAGAAAAAATTAACTTTAAAGACATTATTGGTTATGTCTTAAAACGCTATAATCGAAGAATTAGAATTGAGTTAGTTCAAGTTGGAACACGAGAATATAATGCACTGATGGGTGGATATGGTGTATGTGGATATGAGTTGTGTTGTCATAATCGAAATTATACAGTTCCAGCAATCACCTCAGAGACATTACGCTATATTGGTTACAGAATTGACATAAAAGACCAATTAATTGGAGCGTGTTCAAAATACAAATGTTGCTTATTATATGAGGCAAATGAATATAAACGATTAATGCGAAATTTACCGAATTATAATGAAAAAATCGATTATCAGAATGGAGTTTATACGGTAGTAGATATTAATATCTTCAGTAAGAAAGTAATTTTAGTTAGTAAACAAGAACGAATAGAAGTTGATTTTTCATATTTTACAAGCAAAGGAGAAAAGAATGATAGTAGAGCATGATTTGACCAAAGATGGTGCCTTGAAAATTTTACAAGATACTACTAAAAATAGTTATACGTTTGATTCAGTATTATTGGCAAATTTTGTCTCATTGAATAAGAAGAGCAAATTAGTTGTAGATTTATGTAGTGGTAATGCACCAATTGCAATGTTACTTACAAGACGTAAAACCAAAAATCCTTTACAGATTAAAGCAGTTGAAATTCAAAATGAAATTGCAGAATTAGGGTTAAAGAGTATCGAAATGAACAACTTAACTAATGTAGAAATGTTAAATCGTGATTTGATAAATATTAGTGATGAAATTGGAAAGAATATGTACAATGTAATTACATGTAATCCACCATACTTTAAAGTTAGTGATGAAGGTAATGTTAATGAAAGTCGATCAGTTGCTATTGCTCGTCATGAAATTCTTGTAAATTTAGAACAAATTATTGTTGAATCACGAAAGTTGCTTGACAATAATGGAGTATTAGCAATGGTTTTTCGTCCGGAACGAATTGACGAATTAATAATTCTTTTAGAAAAACATAAATTCAAGTTAAAGCGCTTACGCTTTGTTTATCCGAAAGTAGGAGAAAACTGTAATACAATTTTAGTTGAAGCTAAACGCGGTCAAAATAAAGGACAAGTAATCATCGAACAACCATTATATGTATATAATCAAGATGGAACCCATACTGAAGAGGCGAAAAAAATAATAAATATTTAGAAGGTATAATTGTAACTAAGTGTGCAATATACCTTTTCTTTCTATAACAATATTTTATAATGTAAAAGTAATTTACAAAACAATATGAAAATGATGTATACTATATGAGGTAACAAAATTAGGAGAAAAATGGAACAAAATAAAAAAAATTTATTGTGGTATAATGTTGCATTAATGGCATATGCTACTGTATGGGGATTTGGTAATGTTGTTAATAACTTCACTGCTCAAGGAATCCAAGTATTATTTTCATGGGTATTAATTATGGTTGTATATTTCATTCCATATGTACTAATGGTTGGGGAATTAGGCTCAACCTTTAAGGATTCAGGAGCTGGTGTTTCTTCATGGATTAAGGAAACTACAAATGAAAAGATTGCTTTTTTGGCAGCATGGACATATTGGATTGTTCATATTCCTTATTTAGCTCAAAAACCACAATCAGGTTTAACGGCTCTAGGTTGGGTTATAACTCAAAATGCCGACTTTACTTCAAGGTTTAGTACTTTAGCATTTCAAAGTATTACTTTATTAATTTTAATTGGCTTTATAATAGTTGCATCACGTGGAATTAATTCAATTAAAATTCTCGGAACTATTGCTGGAACATCAATGCTTGTAATGTCGCTTTTATACGTTGTTTTAGGGATTAGTGCCTTGTTATTTATGGATGTTGATTTTGCAACGAAAGATATTACATTAAAATCACTAATTCCAAGTTTTAACTTTTCGTATATTACAACATTTTCATTATTAGTATTTTCAGTCGGTGGTGCCGAAAAATTATCACCATATGTAAATCAAGTTGATAATCCAGGGAAGAATTTTCCAAAAGCAATGATTACCCTTGGAATCCTAGTAATGATAAGTGCAATATTTGGTTCAATTGCAATGGCAGGAATGTTTGATGCAAATAATTTACCAGATGATTTAATGATGAATGGTCAATATTATGCTTTTCAAAATTTAGGTAGTTATTATGGAGTTGGTAATTTATTTATGATTATTTACGCCCTTGCCAATACACTAGGACAATTTTCAGCATTATTAATTTCGATTGATGCTCCACTGCGTATTTTAACAATGGATGCCGACTATCGCTTTATCCCAAAATCATTAATGAAAACTAACAAGTATGGTGCTCCGACTCGTGCATATATTATGAGTGGAGTATTATCAGGGATTTTAATTATGCTTCCAACATTAGGTTCTGGAAACATGGCAGAATTAGTTGTTTGGTTTACTAAATTAAACTCAATTGTCATGCCAATGCGTTACTTATGGGTATTTGTTGCATATTATATGCTTAAAAAAGTATCACATAAGTATCAATTTAATTATCAATTTATTAAGAGTTCAAAAAAAGGAAAATTAATTGCAATATGGTGTTTTATGTTTACAGCTTTTGCTTGCATTTTAGGAATGGTGCCAACCGCAGAACCTGGAACAAGCCAATATACAGTTCAACTAGTTTTAAACATTTCAACACCAGTAGTTTTAATTGGTTTAGGTTTTGTTATGCCAATGGTTGCAAGGCTGACAAATAAAATTGATTAATAATGGAAAAATAATTAAAATGAGAAATAACTTTAAAGATGTAAGAATTAGATTTTCTGATTATAAATGTATTTACAAAAGTCCCAGATTAAGGGACTTTTTTCTTTTGCATTAAAATTTAAAATCGGTTTTAAATTACATTGATTGATTTAAAATTATATTTAAAATTGAAAAACTTGATATAATTGATAAAAGGAGTTTTTATGAAAAAAATGGTAATACTATTAGTTTCAATCGCAATTATCGTAATAATCCCATTTACGGTTAGTAAGTTAATACAATTTATTAATAGCAATGAACAAGTTATTAATTACCCAAATATGGAAGGCGATGAACTTGAACTTTGTGTCACTGGTGAAGGATGTACAATTAAGGATGATCGAACAATTGGCTTTGCAGTAGGTGATCGCTTTCCTAATTTAGAACTAACTGATGCTTCAGGACAGGTGACAAAATTATATGACATGATGGAAGGGAAAGAAAAGTTTGTTGTTAATTTAAGCACCGATTGGTGCGGTGATTGTCAACGTGAAAAGGATAAATTAGAAGTGAATTATGAACAAATGTTAGAAGATAAGATTGGTGTAGCTGTAATTTATATTAATTTATCAAAAGACGATGATAAACGTTCAACAAATTTTGAACAGATCCAAAATTATTTAATTGATTCTGAATATTCATTTCCAACATTCATTGACTATGAAGACTCATATAAAGATATGGTAAATGTTACAAGTATTCCGGTAAATTTCGTTTTAAATAAAAACGCAGTAGTTAAAGCACATGCCGAAGAAATTGATTTAGATAATTTGATTTTAGCTAACGAACCTGCAAATAAATAATGTAATTAAAGTTCAGATAATATTATCTGAATTTTTTAAGTGTTTATATTTATACATAAATACGTATACAAACATTTTGAATTGTGTTATAATTAACAAAAGGAGTTAAATGAAGAAAATATTAGCAGTTGTTATCGGATTAATAATGATAATTGGTGTAGTACTTAGTGCAAAAATGTATTTTGATTCTAAAAATATAGAAGTATACCCAAATATGGAAGCAGAAGCCGAATTCTGTCCAGAGGGTGCCGGAGAAACAGAAGGTAAAAATGAAGAACCAGTTGAAATAAAAGAAACTGAAATTACAGTTGGTTATAATGTAGGACAGCGTTTTCCAAATGTTGAACTTCATGATAGTGAAAATAATGTTGTTAATTTATATGATATGATGGAAGGAAAAGAAAAGTTTATTATTAATTTAAGTGCTGATTGGTGTAGTGATTCACAACGGGAAAAGGATAAACTAATTCAAGTGTATGATAAGCTTTCAGAAGATAACATTGGAATTGCAGTTGTTTATGTAAATTTATCAAAAGATAATGCCGAAAAATCAACTAGTATTGAACAAATTAAATCTTATTTAAGTGACAGCAAGTTTAATTTTCCAACATTCATAGATTATGATGATGAACTGCAAGAAGCCTTAAGTGTTTCTTCAGTCCCAACCAATATTATTCTTGATAAAAATGCAATTATTAAAGGACATACAGAAGAAATTGATATGGACAATTTAATTTTAGATAATCAAACAGAATTTAGACTTGATGAAAAATAAGAAAAAGGATCTTTCGATCCATTTTTTAATACTTCATATCAAATACATTGAGACTGATAAAGAAATTTCCAATTTCAATGAATGAGTTTGCAATTAAATTATCTGCTCCAAGTCCAACCGGATCGATTATTGTTCCGATTTCAACAAGTGCATATCCAACATAAGGTAAGATAAGTAATAAAATTGCAATTTTAATAATTGTTTTGATAATCGCTTTTTGAATTTTAAATAAAATAATAATTAAAATAATTGCGATTGCTAAATTCATTAACGACATATTATCTCCTTGTCTTAAACTCGATTATATCAAAAATCTATTAGGCAAAAATAAAAATTGAAGTTGCAACAATTAAACAATAGATTGAAAAATATTGTAATTTATGGGCAACAGTGAATTTTTTTGTTAAAACTAAACCAAACCACGTGAAAATAATTGCCATAACGAATGATAAAATATATCCAGTAATAAAATCAGCAATGTTTGGGTCAGTTGCAATATCAATTAATGAGAAAATTAATGCTCCAATACTTGCAGGAATAAACATTAAAAATGAAAAATCAAAAGCAGACTTACTTTCAATTCCAATTAAAAGAGCTGCAACTAAAGTCATTCCACTACGACTAAGCCCTGGAATTAACGCAATCACTTGAAAACATCCAATGAAAAATGCTTGTTTATAAGTGATTTCTTCAAGTTTGATTGTCCCTCGTTTGGTATTAACAATAAATAATAAAATCGCTGTTATATATAATGCAAATCCAACATTTTTAATTCCCTCAGCCGGATCAATGTCAAAGACAACTAATATTACACCTGCAATAACAAGCGGAATAGTTGCAACAACAACATTCATTAAAAATTTCCATTCTTCTTTATACTCAGTTCCACGTGATGCGATAAAACCAAAGAACCCTTTAAATAATTTGAAAATATAATCACGGAAAAAGTATACAATTGTAATTGTTGAACCAAAATTAATAAATGCCTCAAAACTAATTCCGGGAATTTGCACATTAAGTAATTCTTGAAAAATAACTAAATGTCCACTTGATGAAATAGGTAAGGCCTCAGTTAATCCTTGAACAATACCCAAAATAATAAATACTAAGATGTTATCCATAAGTCTCCTTTACGTTTGTTATTATA
>CAZFWW010000055.1:0-8332 GCA_964522645.1 uncultured Mycoplasmatales bacterium | reverse complement strand
AATGAACGAAGCGATGACATTAGAGATTGATTTAACGTTATTATATGCAATAATATTGGTAATAACTATTTTGATTTTAATTCGTTTATTCCAAATTTTAAGTGGAATTAGAAAGATTGTAAAAAAGAATGAATTATCAATAAAAAATATTATGGAATCAGTAGATAACATATCAAAATCAGCAACAGGAATTGTTGCAAACGTTGATAAAAATGAACAGAATATTACAAATATTATGGAAGGTACAGGAAAAATAACAAAAGATGTATCAGAAATTACAGATACGACAAAATCTTTTGTAAAGTCAACAACTTCAACTGTAGAAGGTGGTGTTGGAAATTTAAATAGTGCCTTAAAAAGTGCATCACAAATAATGGATAAATTTGGAGGTAAAGTTGAATAATACAATTACAATAGGTACTTTAGCTGCCGGAGTATTAATTGGTGCTGGTACAATATACGCCTACCGTTCTGGACTTCAAGTAAGTGACGTATTAGAAAAAATCGAAAAAAACTCAGATAAATTCGAAATTTGTATTCAAAATTTAATTGAATACGGTCGTGAGTTTTTAGAGAAACTTTACAATTTAATCAAAAATCTTGTAAGGGAATTAATGTTTAAATTAAAAATAATTGAGAGTAAAACAGTGTAAAGCATGGACTATTTTTGTCTTTGCTTTTTAAAATAATAAAGGAGATTCAATGAGAAAGAAAAGAGAAGAACAGTATATAACAATAACAGATGTAGCAAAGGAAGCAGGCGTTTCAATTGCTACTGTTTCACGTGTTATAAACAATGGAAGAGTGAAAGATGCTAAAAGGCGTTCAGTTTTAAATGCAATAAAAAAGTTAAACTATGTTCCGAATAATTCAGCTCGTAACTTAGCGGCAGTTAATGCAACAAAACGTATTATGTTACTTGTTCCATCAATTTCAGTTCCATGTTATACCGAATTAATTAAAGGATTTAAGAATGGAACACAGATTTATAAGTATGATCCGATTATTAATGAATATGATTTTAATATGGAAAAATATGAAGAGATTAATAACAATCTATTAGCATCATCAGAGGTTAAAGCGGTTGTACAAATTGGACCGGAAGAAGATATTGCTAATAAAATTATTGTGGGAATGAACAATCAACTTTTAGATGTTAAAATTGATCCAAAATACCGTAATAAAAAGGCAGGATTATATTTTCCAACAGATAATATTTTAACAAACTACATGTTGAAAAATTTATTTGAAAGTGCAGTTGATGTAACCAATAATATTCAAGATGATTTAGAGATTTATGTTACACAGACGATTGAACAAGCAGCAGAATTAATAAATATGGGAATTAAAAAAGACATTTATGTTTTAGATTGTACGGAGCAAATATCAAAAATTGTCCCAAATATTAAAACTTTCCCAATTGATTTTTATGCGATAGGAGTTGTATTATCACATATTGCAATCAAATCAATAACAGGAAGCCTAGATGAAAACACTAAAGGATTAGAGTTATATATTAAATAGAATTAAGGAGAATAATGCAGAACATATATTTTGAACTAAAAGAACGTGGACTTGTAAATCAAATTACTGATGAGGGATTAATTGAGCGCTTAAATAGCCCAATTACATTATATTGTGGATTTGATCCAACAGGAGATAGTTTGCACGTAGGCCACTTATTA
Source organism: uncultured Mycoplasmatales bacterium (assembly GCA_964522645.1). Lineage (GTDB taxonomy): Bacteria > Bacillota_I > Bacilli_A > UBA3375 > UBA3375 > CAZFWW01. Next base: position 6,647 of record CAZFWW010000055.1, on the reverse strand, counting down.
CCAATTATTATTATGAAACACTTTGAAAATTATAATCATAATAATATTGCTCTTGTTGGTGGTGCAACTGGATTGATTGGTGACCCTTCAGGAAAAAATGAAGAAAGAACATTAAATACCAAAGACATTGTTAATGAATATAGCCAAAGAATTCAATCACAATTGACTAAATATTTAAGTGCCGAAAAAACAAAATTTGCTAATAATTACGACTGGACATCAAACTTATCAGTTATTGATTTCTTAAGAGATTATGGAAAAAACTTTGGTGTAAATTATATGTTAAGTAAAGACACTGTTGCCTCAAGATTAGAAACAGGAATTTCATTTACAGAATTTGCATACACAATTCTACAAGCAATGGACTTTAACCATTTATATCAAAATGAAAATTGTGAACTACAAATTGGTGGTAGCGATCAATGGGGAAATATCACTTCAGGTTTAGAGCTAATCCGTAAAGAAAATGCTGAGGCAAAAGCGTATGGATTAACAATACCATTAGTAACAAAAGCGGATGGAACAAAGTTTGGGAAGACAGCAGGTGGCGCAGTGTGGTTAGATCCTGAAAAAACAACACCATATGAGTTCTATCAGTTCTTTTTAAATACAAGTGATGAAGATGTCCTTAAGTATTTAAAAACATTCACATTTATAAGTTTAGATGAAATTAATGAATTAGCAATCGAACTTAAAGAACGACCTCACATGCGAGTGGCTCATCGTGAATTAGCACGTGCTGTTACGGCATTTGTCCACGGACAAGAAGCAGTGGATCAAGTCGAAAAAATTTCTGAATGCTTATTTACAGGAGATATTTCAGGATTAACTGTTACAGAAATTGAAAAGTACTTTACACACATTGAAATGAAAGAAGTTAATGAGAATCAAAATATTATTGATGTTTTAATTGCTGTAGGACTTGCATCATCACGTCGTGAAGCTCGTGAGTTTATTACTGGTAATAGTATTGCAATTAATGGTACGAAAACGCAAGACTTAGAATTGATAATATCTAAAGAAATGGCAATTGGGGAAAAATATTTAATGATTAAACGTGGGAAAAAGAAATTTGCCTTCGTTAAATTAGGATAATAATGAATGGCGAAAAATTAATTAAAAGAGCCCGTGAAGTAATGGAGAATACATATTCTCCATATTCAAACTTTCCAGTAGGAGCTGCACTTTTAACAACTGATGGCACAATCTTTGTCGGAACCAATGTTGAAAATGCTTCATATGGTGCAACAATTTGTGCAGAAAGAAGTGCAATTGTTAGTGCAGTAGCTGCTGGATATAAGCCAGGTGATTTTACGGAAATAGCGATAATATCACACATGAATAAAGTGACTCCACCGTGTGCTTTGTGTCGACAAGTACTAGTGGAGTTTTTTAAACCCCAAGCCATAGTTCACATGGTTAGTTATGATGAACAAATAAAAACAGTAACAGTAAAAGAGTTAGTACCATATTCATTTACTGACGAAGACCTAGGAGATATAAATGTTTAAATCAGGATTTATTGCCGTAGTTGGAAGTCCCAATGCAGGTAAATCAACTTTCATTAACGCTGTAGTAGGGCGTAAAGTATCAATTGTTTCAGATAAAGTTCAGACAACAAGAGACATGATTCGTGGGGTGTATAATGATCAAGAAACACAAATTGTTTTTCTTGATACACCAGGTTTTCATAAACCGAAAAACAAATTAAATGTCTATATGAATCACCAAATTGATGAGGCAATGGCATCAGTTGATGCAATTTTATATCTGGTTGATGCGAAATATGGAGTTGGAAGCAAAGAAGTAGAAAATATTAATAAATTAAAACAATACGAAGCAACACCAAAAATAGCAGTTGTCAATAAAATTGATACAATAAGCCAAGAAAAAGCAATTAAAATTGTTGAAGATTTAAAAGATTATGACATGTTTGAAGATATTTTGGCAATGTCAGCAAAAGAGAAATTTAACGTTGATGGCGTTGTAAATATTTTAAAGGAAAAACTAACAGAAACAGTAAAATTTTATGAGGATGACCAATTTACTGACTATTCGGATGAGTTTTTTATTGAGGAAATAATTAGAGAAAAAGTTCTTTATTTTACTAAAGAAGAAGTACCACACAGTGTTGGAATTAAAGTTAAAAGCATTGAAGAAGAAAATAAGATGTTAGTAATTGATGCCGATATTTATGTGGAACGTGATTCACAAAAAGGAATTATAATTGGACGTGCTGGGAAAATGCTTCGAGAAATTGGAAAAGCAGCTCGTTTAGAGTTGAAAAAAGAATTTGACCAAGCAATTTATTTGGACTTACACGTAAAAGTTTTAAGTAAGTGGGGACAAAAAATTGATAAAATGAATGAGATTGGGTATGAAATAGAATAGCGAGGACTTGTGATAGTAGAAAATATAAAAGGACCGGAAGATATTAAAACATTATCGACGGAAGAATTAAAAGTATTAGCATCAGAAATTCGAAGTTTCTTAGTAGAGAGTACAAGTAAAACAGGTGGACATTTAGGATCAAATTTGGGAATAGTTGAACTAACAATGGCTTTACATTATGTATTTGATTCACCAACAGATAAATTGATTTTTGATGTTGGACATCAAGGATATGTTCATAAAATTTTAACAGGACGTGCCAAAGACTTTTCAACCCTTCGCCAGCATCAAGGATTATCTGGGTTTTTAAAAATGTCTGAGTCAGTACATGATGTTTGGGAAGCAGGACATTCATCAACTAGTATCTCAGCAGCATGTGGATATGCGTATGCTCGTGATATGGATAAGCAAAATAATCATGTAGTTGCAGTAATTGGAGATGGTTCTCTAACAAATGGGATGGCACTAGAAGCGTTAAACCATATTGCAGAATTAAAACAAAAAGTAATTATTGTAATTAATGATAATGAAATGTCAATTTCTTCAAATGTCGGTTTTATTGCCAATATTTTAAAGGACTTAGAATACTCTAGTCATTATGATGAAACAAAGGAAATTGTTCATAAAACACTTGCTAAAGCCCCAGGAGGTGAAGCATTTGCCCGATTTATCAGTAATTTCAAACGAAAACTAAAGAGTGAAATTAATGGAGCAAAAAGTTTCTTTAACACAATGGGTTATAAATATTATGGTCCAGTTGATGGACATAGTTATGATGCTTTAATCAAAACATTAAATAAAGCAAAAGAAATTGAAGGACCAGTTATTGTTCACGTTAAAACCGAAAAGGGAAAAGGATACCTACCAGCGGAAAGAAATCAATGGCATGGAGTTTCTCCCTTTGATGTTGAAACGGGAAAACCATTAAAAGCAAAAACAAAGATTTCATATTCCGGATTAGTTGCAAAATCAATTCATCAATTGATGGACCAAGATGATGATGTTGTTGTAATTACTCCAGCAATGCTTGATGGAAGTGAATTAAAGGTATTAAAGGAAAAATATCCTGAACGAGTTACAGATGTCGGAATTGCTGAAGAACATGCAGTGACATTTTCAGGTGCATTAGCCCTTGCCGGAAAAAAACCATTTGTTTCAATCTATTCAACTTTCTTGCAACGAAGTTATGATCAAGTATTTCATGATTTAGTCCGTCAAAAAGCTAACGTAGTCATCGGAATTGATCGTTCGGGATTAGTTGGTGATGATGGTGAAACTCACCAAGGAATATATGATATTAGTTTTCTAAGTCATATGCCACAGATTACTATCGCAATGGGATCAACAGCAAAAGAAATACGAAGTATATTACAGTATGCATTTAACTGTGAGGGAGTAGTAGCTGTTCGTTATCCACGTGGTGGCTCATTTGAACAAGAAGACATAATTGCTGATGTTGTTCCAATTACGGATACTAAGTGGCAAATATTAACTCCAGGAACAAAAAAATATATTATTACTTATGGTCCTGATGTTCAAGAATATAAAAATGCATTTGATAATGACCCAGAAATTGGTGTTATTAATGCACGTTTTATTAAACCAATTGACACTGAGATGTTACAGTTGATTTCTAAGCACAAACTTTATATTGTTGAAGAGCATCAGCGCTTAGGAGGATTAAATTCATTAATCAATGACTACTATGTTACTAATAACATTAGTGTAGAGACAGAAGTAATGGCAATTGATGATATTTTTGTTGAGCAAGGTAATGTTAGTATTTTGAAACAAGAAAATGGAATTGACCCAGAATCAGTTATAAAAAAAGTAAAAGGATAAAACTAATGGCAAAAGTAAGAATCGATATATACTTAGTAGAAAATGGTTATTTTGAAACAAGAGAAAAAGCCAAGCGGAGCATAATGGCTGGTGTAGTTTTAGTTAATGACCAACCAGTTCATAAAGCAGGCGAAACTTTTAATGTTGAATCCATTAAAGAGGTAAGAATTAAAGGGAATATCTGTCCATACGCTTCACGTGGAGGCTTAAAATTAGAAAAAGCAATTAAACGCTGGCAACTTGATTTTAACGGTATTAAGATGCTTGATGTTGGTTCTAGTACAGGTGGATTTACAGATTGTGCATTACAACACGGAGCGGATCATGTATGTGCCCTTGATGTTGGAACGAATCAACTTGTTTATAAACTGCGAGTGGATGAGCGGGTTAGTGTTTTTGAAAAAACTAATTTTCGAACAATTTCAAGTGACTTTTTTCCAGCAAAATTTGATTATATCACAATGGATGTTTCATTCATTTCAACTTCTTTATTAATGGAAAATGTTGCGTTAAATCTAAAAGATGATGGAAAATTTATTTGTTTAATTAAACCTCAGTTTGAAGCGGGAAAAGATGAAAAGCGTAATGCAAAGGGAGTAATTATTGACCGCCACGTTCATCAACGCGTAATTGAAGAATTTATTGCAAACGCTAAGATGCATGGCTTATATTTAAACAAACTAACAACTTCACCAATCAAAGGTGGGAGTGGTAATCGTGAATTTTTAGGATTACTAAGTAAAAATAATCAACAGATAGTATCAGAAAAAACAATAAAACAAGTAGTTTACCAAGGATAAAAATGTTAGAAAAAATTAAAATCAAGAATTTCGTTTTAATCGAAGAAGCAGAATTAAATTTTAGTAACGATTTGAATATACTTATAGGAGAAACAGGTGGCGGTAAATCACTTGTTTTTCGTGCAATTAGTCAAATATTTGGAAAGCGTGCTCAAAAATCATACATTAAAGAAGGCGAAGATGCGTATGAAATTAGTGCTGAATTAACTAATAGTAATACAATTGTAAAGCGCTTGGAAGAAGAGGATATTCCAGTTCTAGATAAGTTATATGTTAAGCGTAAATTTAATCGTAATTCGCAAAATAAAATTGTGGTTAATGGAGAAATTGTTTCACTAACTAGGTTAGAAAAAATAATGCAAGGAATTGCAGAAATTACAATGCAAAATGAATACCAAAAAGTGACAAGTGCAGATTACTTTACACTATTTAATCCTTCAACATCAATTCACCAACAATATCTAAACGATTTGGAAATATTTGAAAGTACTCAAACAAAATATCTTGAACTTGAAGCATTAAAAGATAATGCTGAAGAAGAAGCATTAATTAATAATCATCGGATTAAAGAATTACAAATTGTAAAAGAGATATCAGATCCTGAAGAACTTCAATTGCAAATTGCCGATTTTACGAATAAAATGCAGCATTTAGAAGTATATCAATCGACAAATATGATGGTAGAGAAGATGCAAGAGACATTAGAAATTGACCGTAATCTCTCAGGTAGTATTGCTGAACAACTATATGAAATTCAGGAAAAACTATCAGATGTTTCATTTATGCTAAGTAGCCAACTAAATAGTGAAATCTCAGAAGCGGATTTTAATCAAATGCAGGAACAATTTTCTGCATATAAACGCATTGAACGTAAATATAATTTAGATTTTATGCAATTCAAAGATTATTTAACTGAGTTAGAATTAAAACAAGAGCAATTATCAAGTTTAGATTTAGATTTAACACTTAGTTCTGAAAAAATGAATGCTGCTAAAATCAAGTTAGAAAAAAGTGCTGAAAAATTATCCCAAGAATTAAAACAATCTGCAACTAATACTCAAAAACAGATAACAAAGATGTTAACTGCTGTTGGTTTAGAACAAGCAAAAATTAAATTTGAATTTAGGGAATTAACTAATTATCGAAAAACAGGAAAAGATGAGATTAAGTTATTAATCGATGTCAATAAACAAAATAGTTTTGGTGATGTCAACACAACATTAAGTGGTGGAGAGTTTGCACGATTGTTATTAGTGTTAAAAGTCTTAAAACCAGAAAAAGTTGAAAGTTCATTATTGCTATTTGATGAAATTGATACTGGAATTAGCGGACAAGTAGCACAAAAAATTGCAAAATTAATTAAAAGTTTAAGTGAGCAAAATCAAATTATATTAATTACCCATCTAGCTCAAACGGCGGCAAGTAGTGATAAATTATTTAAAGTTAGTAAAATAAATGGTGTTTCAAAAAGTCAAGAATTAACTATTGATGAACATTATTTAGAAATTGCCAAATTATTATCTGGTAGTCAGGTGACTACAGAAGCCAAAGCGCAAGCTAAGAAATTAATAGAGGAAGTAAAATGAGCGATAAAATAATATTAGCAATTGAAAC
>CAZFWW010000054.1:0-8350 GCA_964522645.1 uncultured Mycoplasmatales bacterium | reverse complement strand
TATTTAAAAAAAATGGATTAACTACATACATTGAAAATGAAGCAAATATTTATGCATACGGATTAATGATGAGTAGAGATTGTAAAGTTTCAAACTTAATTAATATCCACATTAAAGATGGAGTTGGTAGTGGACAAATTTTAAATGGTAATCTTTATCGTGGTGATAATGGTTTTGCTGGAGAAATTGGACATTCAATTTCAGTTCCTAATGGCGAAAAGTGTCGATGTGGTAATAATGGTTGTTTAGAACTTTATACATCAGAACGATATTTTAAAACAAAAATTGAAGAAATAACAAATAATCCATTTGATATTACAAAAATTAATGCTTTAATTACAACAAATAATGAAGCCCAAGATATTTACTTAGAAATCATTAAAAAACTAAGTTACAAAATTAATGATTTAATGCTTTTTATTGATGTTTCTGATATTTATATCACTAGTGAATTATATAGTACGATTGAACACTTTGATAAACATTTAATTGAAAGATTAACCTCACATAATCACGTAGTACCTTCAATTAAAGTTATTAAACCTGACAATCTTGTATTTTCACATGGTTTTGCTCATATTATTCTACAAAATCAATTCAACAACTAACTATGTAACTTACATATGTTTATTAAAAATAAAATGAACTTATAAAACTTGAGATAATTTAGATATTTTATTAACATTATCTTTTTGCTTTAAATATTTGCTCTTTTTTTAAAGCAAATATTCTTTTTTTATTTTTGCTTTAAATATTTGCTCTTTTTTTAAAGCAAATTTCCAACATTAGAAGTTTACATTTAATCTGAAACATTATTAATAAAGACAGAATTTATTGGCTTAATACCAAATTAATTCTGTCTTTTAATTTTCTTAAATATATTACGTTTAATTCACTGCTACTAGATTATTTATTACCAATTGTAACATCTATCCCATTTTCTTCATTTAAATTATTTAACAAACTATATACGGAACGTAAGTCAAGAGCTAAGTCTTTTGCTTGTTTATCTTCGACATAAATCATTGACGGCGTACCAACAATTTGTAAATCCGCTAAACCTTTAATATCTTTTGCATCCATTTTAAAGTTTTCATCTGCTGCATAATCATCACCTTTATAGAATATCTGGACGTTATTTGGATTATCCATATCAACTAAATAAAAGTTTATTCCAGTATTTGCTTCTTTATTTGTTTCGATAAACTTAACCAACTCTGGCTTTGCTTCAATACAATATGAACAGTTCTCTTTGTAAAAATAATAAATATTTTCACCTTCTCTTCCAAAGATTTCATTAACTGTTACTTTTTCGTTTTCATTATATAGACGATCCGTTTCTTTTTGAATTATGTTAATTCCAATAACACTAACTAATAGTACAACAACTAATGCTACAATTAAGATTTTCATTTGCTTCATATTTCTCCTCACACTATTTTCCACCTACAAATCATTCTCTTCTACTCAACTACTTCTCCAAATATTATTATATCATTAATTTTTCCACATTTTAATTTAATATGTATTCATATGTATATTTATTCATTAAAAAAATGGTAACTGAATTACCATTTTAGCCTCAAATTTTAATAATCTATATTATTCAGCACTTGCAATTTCATTAGTGCTGTCTTTTTCTATATTGTCAATTTCATATGCATATATTACACACACAAATAATAGTAATGCAATCAAAAATACAGATATACGATTCATTTTTTCTCCTAATTAATTTTCTCTATTTTATCCAATCTCTACACCAAGATTTAATTCACTTGCTTTTTGGTTTAAAAACTGATAAATCTCACCATTACCAACTAGATACTCTTTTACTACTCCATCTTCGACATAAATCATTGCTGGTGTTCCAATTATTTGTAAATCTTCAAGTGTTTTGATATCGCTTGGTTCTGACTTATAATTTTCATCTGTTGCATAATCTTCTCCACTATACCACAGACCTGCATTTGCTTCTGCTTCCATATCTACAATGTTAAACGTAACGTCCGTTTTAGCTTCATCGTTTGCATTTTTAAATTTTAACAATTCTGGTTTCGCTTCATTACAGTAGCTACAATCTTCTTTGTAAAAATAGTAAATATTATTTCCAGAATTACTAAATATTTCTTCTGATGTTACTGATGGTGATTCCGTATATAATTTATTTGCTTCCGCATTAGCCTCTGCTTCTTTTTGGCTAATCACAAATAAACCACCTATTAATAATGTTAATATCAAAATTAATATCGTAATTGCATTTTTCATATTTTCTCCTTAAAGTGGTTCTACTTCTGTTTTATTTAATTTATCATGGATTGATGTTCCAATGGCAATAAATAATACTATATTTATTATAATTCCGAATATTCGAAAATAATAAAATATAATCCATTTACTCCATTCACGAGAAATTAACTTAGCCGTTGAAACTTCATGTTGATTATCTTTATCTACAACTTTTAATCCTAATAATCTTTTTCCTAATGTTCCTCGATATAATTTTTGACATAATAATGTATAAATCACAGCAATTATTGATTGAAATAATATTACTGTAAATAGTGTTACAAAATCATTTAAGTTGATTACTATTGCAAATACTGATGATATTACCCTTAATATTGCTGTTGCAAATCCATTAATGATAAATGCATCTAATAAAAACGCTCCAACTCGCTTAACTTTTATGTTTTTCATGTTCTCTCGCTCCTTAATGATAATATTATATCTTATGCTTTTAATTCTTGCAAGGATTATTGATTTTTTATCATCGTTTTTAAAATTTCATTCCCCATAACTTCATATCCTTGGTAGTTTGGATGAATATCATTTGGGTTGTCTACGAATTTTTTCAATTCCGCTTGCATATTATCACGAATTTTAACTTTATAAATTCCTTCTTTTGGTTTATTTATAAATATTTTTGATTCTCCATATACTAATATTGGATATAACTTCTTCATCACACTCTCATCAATATATGAGTAAGCCATATATATTCCAATATCATAAATCTTAATATCTGGATTGATTGCTTTGATTTGCTCAAATAAATTTTCTTTTTTAGTTTTAACTTCTTTTAATGTACTCATTAATTTTTCTAAATCAATATCCATTTTCTGAGTTTCTTCATCATATGTTACAGCGGTTAAAACATCATTTGCCCCAACTGTAATAATCAGACTATCACTTTTTCTTATCGCATCAGAAATTGTCGGATCATCACTTAATGTTGTCGGATACATTTGTTCTAATTCTTTTGAAAAATTACTGCCACGCATACTTGCATTAGCATCACTAACTGTTGCATCATTTTTAAATTGCTCAATAATATCATCAATTAAATAACCACCTACAGCATAATTATATGTTGTACCAAGTTTATCTTCTGCTGCCAGTCTTTCTTCAATTACCGAACGATATCCACGATTTTTTGTTGTCATTTTCCCATCACTATTAAAACCAGCTGTTAAAGAATCTCCTACATAAACTATGTCTTGCTTCTCTTCAATTAAACTTACGTTTGCTTGAATATTATTTTCTTTTAATCCTGATTTTATTTCTCTATCCATCATTGACATTAAAAAGAATATTATTGAAATACTGATTAGTATTACTGCTGATATAATTATCATTATTGTTTTCACTTTCACTTTTCTCCTCTTCCTGTGTATTATAGCAAATTATTTTCAATTCTGTAACTCACTCAATTAATCAACGTATTTTTTCTTTCCATACGGTTGAAACTTTAAGTAATATAGTGCTATCAATAGTGTTGTATATTCGGTTATTATAATTGGATACCAAAGACCATCTGCACCAAATATTTTTGATGAAATGAACAAACTAAGTAAAAAGATAACAACACTTCTTAATGCTGCAATTACCACTGAGATAAATGGTTGATTAATTGATGTATAATATGTTGTTATAATAATATTTACCCCAACTACTACCGAACCTATTGCATAAAATTTTAAGATCGATTTTGCTAAATTTATTGTTTGAGTATCCTCAACAAAAATCTGCACTAACTCTTGATTATAGTTGTAAATTATCATACTTATTATAATTCCCAAACCTAAGCTTGTAATTATTGCTATATTACGGAAAGATTTAACACGTGAAAATTCATTCATCCCGTAATTAAAGCTAATTGGTGCTTGGATTGCTTCGGAAACACCATAAAATAAAATTGTGATTAAATTAAATACTTGCATTGAAACACCATATGCCGAAATTCCAATTTCACCAATATTCTTTACGATTACGTAGTTATAAATTAATCCTGTAATTGCTACTGCAATAATCCCAAGTGTTTCACTCGAACCATTATATAATAATAACTGCAATTGTTTTGATTTAAATATCGGTTTTTTAAATGACCAGTAATTTGATTTTGCAATCATTCTAATTAAAGCAATACTTGTCACCATTTGGCCAATTCCAGTTGCTAATCCCGCTCCCTTCATTCCAAGCCCTAACACACCGATTAAGTAATAGTCTAATACGATGTTCACAATTGTTCCACTAAGCATCGAAAATAGTACTTGCATTGGTTTTTCTTCTAACTTGATAAACGGACTTAATGTTCTTGGTAAAATAAAAAATACCAAAAATGGCGTCACGTATACCGCATAATCCAAAGCATATTCCGTAATTTGCTCTGATACATTTAACATACTAACAACCTGGTTCCTCAAAATTATTACCATAAAACTTATTAGCAGTCCTACTATTATCATTAACCAGAATGTAACATTAAATACGTTATTACTCTCTTTGTCGTTATTTTCTCCTTTATGAATTCCAGCAAGGGTTGAACCACCTACACCAATCATTGGAGCAATGGCAAAAAACAATAATATATATGGGAATAATAAGGTTAATGCTGCTATTGCCTCATGCCCTACATACCTACCAATAAATATTGTATCAATTAGTACCGCAGTATTTGTTGTAACCATTGATAATATCGATGGAATTACATAAATTATAAATACTTTAAGTACACTCGTTTCTTTTAAATTAACTTTCTTCAAATTACCTCCATAAATTACTCTAATGACTATTATATCAAAAAAGTTCTGTTCATGTCAGTTATAAACTATTTCAGAAAATATTTACACTTTTATTTTAAAATGGTATAATATAACTAAGCGCACAGGGTGTGCTAGGAGGGGAAAATGCGATATAAGATTATTGATACGGCAAAAGAAGTCTACTTAGAAAAGGGGATTAACGATACTAACCTTAATGATATTGCCAAAATCATTGGAACATCTCGACGTACAATTTATCGGCACTTTGAATCTAAAGAAGAATTGTTATTTGAAGTTGTTGCTGTCATTTTAGAGGAATGGAATCAACTATTTTCTGATTTCTATTCTCAATTAGAAAAGAAATCAAAATTAGAACAACTTGAAGATTCATTACTCGTAATCGTTGATAAAATGGATAACAGCCACCATTATATTAAATTGCTGGCTGAATTTGATTTATATTGTGGTGATAATTTTATTGAAGAATACAAAAATAAGACTTTCAATCACTATAATCAAGTTTTATTTACAATTGATGATTATTTATACGAATTAATTTGTGACGGGATTAAAGAAAAATCAATTCAAACAACTGATGATCCGAAATTAATTGTCGCAACCATTTCAACAATGTTATGGTCTTTTTCCCAAAGGAGTTCATACCGAAAGGAAACAATCGCTGTTGAAACTGGATTTTCCCACCAGCAAATAATGAACGAACAAATAAAAATGTATATTACAAGTTTAAAAGGAGAAAGTTATGAAAGAATTTAAATTACCAAAAAACTTATTATTAGGTTCAGCTACTGCTGCTACTCAAATTGAAGGTGGAGACACTAATTCCAACTGGTACTATTGGTCATTAAAAGGTAAAATTGCCAACAATGAGAGTTCAATTACTGGTAGCGATCATGCCAATCAAGTTGATGGTGATATTCGCTTAATGCAAGAATTAAACCAAGAAATTTATCGTATGAGTATTGAGTGGAGCCGAATTGAACCAAAGCAAGGTGAATATTCACAAGAAGGAATTAATTATTATCGTGATGAATTAACAAAATTAATTGATGCTGGAATCACACCTCTTGTAACTCTTCACCACTTTTCTTCACCTGAATGGTTTCAAAAAATGGATGCTTTTTTAAATCCAAAAAGCCCAGAAATCTTTTTAACATTCGTGAAAAAAGTTATTAGTGAATACGGGGATTTGGTTTCTGAATATTGTACAATTAATGAGCCAAACGTTTTTTTAAATGATACATATATTGATGGTAAATATCCACCAGGAGAAAAAAACAACACCCGCCACTACTTTAAAGCCGCAAAAAATTTAATCTTATCTCATATTGAAGCATATGATTTAATTCACCAAATGCGTCGTGATATGGGGTATAATGACACGAAAGTTGGTTTTGCTCACCACGAAGCTTACTTTGATTTAGCTTCTAACAACCCAATCTTAAAATTAAATAAAATGATGATTGATTTTATGTTCCACAAAATTTTCTTAAAAGGGATGATTGAAGGAAAAATTCTCTTTAGTTTATTTAATCGTTATCCAAGACGTAAAGGACGTTTTTGTGATTTTATCGGAATTAATTATTATTCTCGTCATTTGATTTCATTATCATCTAATCCATCAACTTTCTTTTCACATGTTGGCTTTGATCAAAAAGTTCCAAGTACTCATTTAAATGATTTAAAATGGGAAATCTTCCCACAAGGTTTAACACTTGGAATTACTAAGATTTATAATAAATATAAACTTCCTATTTATATTACTGAAAATGGTATTCCTGATCAAAATGACCAAAAACGTGCTAAGTTTATTTACGATCATTTAAAAGAAATTACAAAAATGGTCCAAGACGGAATTGATATTCGTCGTTATTACCATTGGTCACTACTTGACAATCTAGAATGGAACGATGGTTATGGACCAAAATTTGGATTAATTGAAGTTAATTATCAAACGTTTGAACGTAAAATTAGACGTAGTGGTTACTTCTATCGTGACATTATTAGTAAAAAAGCTGTAACAAAAGAAATGATTGAAGAATATTTGAAATAAATTTAAAAAAATGGAGGAATTATGAAGAAATTAACAATGAAAACTAAAATTGGTTATGGACTCGGTGACTTAGCTAGTAACCTAGTTTTCCAACTGACAGTAATCTATTTGATGTTTTTCTATACTGATGTTTTAAAAATACCTGCTGTAGCAGCCGGAACAATCTTTTTAGTTGCCAGAATTTGGGATGCCTTTAACGACCCAATCATGGGGCTTATTATCGACCGTACTAAATCAAAACATGGAAAATCACGTTTTTATTTACTAGTCGGTGCATTACCTCTTGCTCTTTCAACGGTAATTATGTTTTATGCTCCAAACTTTAGTATTGAATTAAAAATAATTTATGCTAGTGTTACATATATCATTTGGGGAATGTTATATACCTTGATCAACATTCCATATTCTGCAATGACAGCCCAATTAACAACAGATCCCCAAGAGCGTACATCACTATCATCAATTAGAATGTTATTTATGTTACTAGGTGTTGTTTTAGTTTCACTGCTTGTACAACCAATTTTAGATGCATTTCAGACTAATCCGGAAACTGGATTTCTTGTAGTAGCAACATTATTTGGTTTTGGTGCATGCTTTATCTTCTGGGCTTGTTTTAGACTAACAAAGGTTGATAATTACATCGAAGAAGAAACAGAATCATATAAATTAAAAGAAATTGTTCCTTTACTTTTAGCCAATAAGCAATTACTAATTGTTACTATTTCATCATTCATTGGAAATTCAGCAGTTTTCATGCGTGAAACTGCAGCCATTTACTATGTTAGTTATAACTTAAATGCCCCGGATTTATTACCTGTCTTTTTAATAATTGTTGTTTTAGCAATGGTTGCTGCCAATGCTTTAATTCCAGTATTAACAAAAAGATTTGACAAAAAGGGTACTTATTTAATCGGTTCTGTTATTGGGGTTATTGGTTCAATCATCTTTTATTTAGTACCAACTGATAACCTTGTTCTTGTTCTTACTTTTGCAGCAATTAGCTCATTTGGGATTGCTTTTATTCCAACTCTTGGTTGGGCGATGATTCCAGATACGATTGATTATGGTGAACTGACTACAGGAAAACGTACTGAGGGTATTTCTTATGCTGTATTTAGTTTTTCTCAAAAATTAGCAACAGCAATTAGTGGTTTTTTAATCGGTTTAATTTTAGAAATCACAAAATATGACCCTAGTTTAGCAACTCAAAGTCAATCAGTTTTAGATGGAAACT
>CAZFWW010000053.1:0-8462 GCA_964522645.1 uncultured Mycoplasmatales bacterium | reverse complement strand
AAAGATAATTAATTGACCTTAGTGAAATTGTCAAAAATTTAGTTGCCATTCCCTAATTTAGGATTATTTACAGCAATTATGACAATGATTATTCATGGTTATATGCAAGTTAATGGAATTGTATTATCAGATATGATTAATATTATTTTATTAGTTATTACAGTAATTGGTCATTTGCTTTGGATTTATTCGATTGGATTGTTATTTATGATATTAAAAAATAGAAAACAGTGGATTAATTAATAATTTAGTATAATAGTTAAAAGGAGATGATTTTTAATGGAAAATAATAATAGAGAAGAATATGCAGAGTATTATGAAAGTCGTAGTGCATACGGAAAAAATCGTACAATTATTCAAAATACGGTTAAAAGTGGAATTTCTTTTGGTACAGCTCTCGCAATTGTTATTAGTTATACTAATTGGCATTCAGTCGGTTGGGCAATTTTTCATGGAATTTTAAGTTGGGTGTATGTAATTTATTATGTAATAGTATATTGAAAATGGATTTGCTTTTTGCAAATCTTTTTTTAAATTAATTTAATTAGGAGAAGTAGAAGAAGTAGTTACAAAGAAAAGACCCAAATTTTATTTTTGGATTTTTTTAAGTCATGCTATTATTTAAATTGCTCTAACCATTTAACATAAGTTTCTTTTTCAGGACAATTATAATAAAACGGTGAGATACATAAAGCAATATGCATTTTATCTTCAATTGTAATTAATTCTTTGGGTCCGACATATTTATCATAGTATTCTTTAACAAATTTAAATTCAACTAATGGATCAAGAAGACTATGGAATAATAACATCTTTGTATTATGACTATTTTCAACATAGTAAATTGGATTGGCATTTTTAATTGTTAAATCAGGTAAGTAATCATTGATTATCTTATTATAAATGAAATTATCACTATTAGTATCAAGATTAAGCCAACCAGATAATGAGCAGAAGCCAGTAAAGTTATAGTTATCTAATTTATATTTTTTTTGTAACTCATGATTAAAACATAACATTGAACCTAAATATGCACCAGCAGAACTACCACAGATGACAATATCATCAATTTCTATCCCAAGTTTTTTCAAGTAATTTAGTGCATGTTGAAGTCCGGAAAATACATCATTAATTTGTGTCGGATAAATATAGTCAGGTACTTTTCGGTAACATAAGTTTAAGTTAATGTAGCCAAGTTCATTATGAAAATCACCAATGTGTTCAAATTCACTGGCTTGCGATATACGCATTGCCCCACCGTGAATGTAGACAGTTAATGTTGATTTAATAATATTTTCAGGAACTTTAAGAATGTAATAACCATTTTTATCATTACAATAATGGGTTTTTTGCCCACTATTTCCTTTCATTTTTAGTTGTTTTTTAATTGGACTAATAGAATTAACCAATTCATTTAGCATGTTTTTTCTCATTTTAACTCCCTATAGTTCAATTATACACCTGTAAGGTATTATTGTCAATGGAAATTTAAGTCGCAGTTATTGATAGTTTTTGGGGTTAATCGTCTAAAGTTATAATTATTGATAAAAAGTAATGATTGAAATAATTTGGATATTAAAATTGCATTTTTATTGATAACTGAAAATTCATTGTTTGTTAATATTTGATAGAAAATAACACCAAAAATATTTGGTGTTATTTAAGTTCCATATTCATTTTTTCTTCTTTAAACCATTGAATAGCATTTTCATATGTTGTTTCATATGTACTACTAACGACCGGTTTACCATTTTCATAAATTTTATCTTGATAAGAAATTACTGGATAATCAACAATAACTACATCAGTATATTTATGAGAACCGCTCTTAAGAGTTAAAGTGTAATAAACCCTAATGTGTGTATTTTGTTCCATCCATATTGCATTATATTCAACTTTAGGTACAGTATAACCTTTTGGTTTTAAAGTATTATTGATATAATTATCAATTTCAGTACGTGAATTTGTTTTAATTTCATTAGTACTAAGTTGTTTACGTGTAGTGACAAGTTCTTTAATTTGAGTTTCTGCTTGTTCAAGTTTAGTTTCTTGTTCTTGGAGTAATGCTTGATTTAAAATAAGGGTATCATTTAAATAATTATATTTAGTTTTAAGTTCATTATATCCTTCATGATTTGGATCATTATTGATTTCAAAATTATCACGACAGCTTGGATCCGGAATTTTTGAATACATTTCATGAATATCTTTATCATTAATAATTGCATTATATTGTCGGTTTAGGTTGGTCATATCGATAATATCTGTACACTTTGTATTTACTTTTGTCGTAAGTTCATTATGTTTAATTTGTAAGTGATTATAACGATAAGAAAGAAATAGTGGTCGTAAGACTAAAGTAAGAACTATAAAAATAAAAATAATTCCAAATAAGTGTTTCAAGTTAATCTTATTTATCATTAAATTAATCATTTTAAATTTAATAATATTTGTATAAATAAAAATTGTCAAAATATTAATAATTAGCAATAGTAATAGGTATAAATAGACGTATTGTGCACCCATCGGAAGAGAAGTGGCAAGCCTAATTAAACTGATTGTAATTATTATTAAAAATCCACTATCAATTATGAAACGTTTATCAATGTGCTTTTTAATTAATAAAATATTTTTAAAATTGAATAACGCTAATAAAACAAGTGTACTGAGGTAAATGTTATATTGAGTTTTCATAATTTTCAATGTAATATTAATTAAGATTGTATTTGATTGCATAATTTTAATAAGTGGAAGTAGTAAAACTATGAGAAGTCCTAAGTTCAAAATCAATTGAATTAGGATGATCTTTCGTTGTTTTTTCATATTTCCTCCAAACAGAACTATTATAACATATATTAAAGTCGGTAAATTTAAATAAAAAAACACCCTTTAAAATAGGGGTCAAGTGAAGAGTTTTATTTTTGTAAATTAATTATTAATTTAGTTGTATAAATATTTAATGGAATTCTTAAATTTAAACCATCATCCCGATTATACGTATTTGAACTTAAAATATAATTACAACAATTTGCAACCGGACTGTTTGGGTTTGCGGTAATTAAGACTTGTTTTTTCAAGTATTCTTGTTCAATTGATAGTTTTTCCATGTCAATATCGGCTCCGGAAAACGAGACATAAATAATTAATTCATTTTGATGATTAGTGTTTTCAGTAATTAGTGCAAACATATCAGGATCACTAATATATAGTGAATTATATCCATTTTTGGTTAAGTTTAACGATAATTCAAGCGCAATTGATGAGGTGAATCCAAAACCGATAACATAGATTTGGGGAGCTTTTCTAATTAAATCTGTAACAATATTTATTGTTTTTGAATCATAATTATCTAAATTAATAATCTCCTGTAAAATTAACTCTTTTTTATTACTAAAGTTCGTTTTGTTATTTAAATCTAATGAATCTTGAACATACATTTTATACTCTTTTAAATTATCAAATTCTAATTTATTAATTGTGCGATTAATAGTTGCTACTGATACGCAACAGTAGTCACTTAAATCATTTAAAGTCATACTTAAAATTTTAAGACCAAGTTCTTTAAAAGCATGAAAGCATTTTTTCTCACTTTTAGATAGTAAGTTGTAATTGTTATTAATATTTTTCATTGAACTCCTTGTAATAATTATATATAAATTGCAAGACAAAATGGTAAATTTTTAACATTTTTGGTAAAACTGAAAACATTTAAATTAATATAATAAGATTGTAAAAGGAGGAAAATGGAAAATAATACAATTAAGGAAATAACTAATCAATTTACAACCTGGCTGAAAATTGATGATGTTTTATCAGCAAATCAGCAAATTATTACCAATGTTAAAGATTATCTTGATGCGGAAACCAATATAATTTTTACAGGAGCAGGAACAAGTGGTTATATTGGCGATTTTCTCGTACCATATTTGAATCAAGGACAAGCAGTAAATAGTTATCAAAGTATTTATTCAACAAACATTGTTGATAGTCCGCAGTTACTTATTGGTGGGAAGAAAGTGTTATTAGTATCATTTGCCCGTAGTGGTAATAGTCCAGAAAGTTGTGAAGCAGTTAAACTTTGTAATTTATATGCTAAAGAGTGTAAGCATTTAATTATTACATGTAATAAAGAGGGAGAACTTGGGAAAACTCATTTTGCAGATACTATTTTTTTACCAACTGAAACAAATGACCGAGGCTTTGCAATGACAAATAGCTTTTCGACTATGTTAATTACAGCAGCGAAAATCTTTGGTTTAAAAGTTGATTTAATAAAACTTGTTAATGAAGCAAAAGATTTATATGAAAAATTTGATTATGAACAAATATTAAGTCATGAGTTTCAAAATATTATATATTTGGCAAATGCCGAAAATGTTGGACTGATTGAAGAATTAAAACTTAAGTTTATGGAATTAACAAATGGAAAATACGGTTATTATCATGATCAGTTTTTAAATTTTCGTCATGGTCCAAAATCAGTAATTACTAAAAAGTCATTAATACTGATTTTAACAAACGATACAGAAGTTAGCAAAATGTATGAAACAGATTTAATTAATGAATTAGCAAATGATGAAAATAAACCAGTAATTGTCGGTCTTGGAACAACAAATCAGGACTGTTTATATAATTATCCAATTAATCTAGGTGGTTTTGAAAAGGCACTTTCAATTATTCCAGCGTGTCAGAAATTGGCTGTTGTAGCAAGTGAAAAGTGTGAGTTGAATCCCGATAATCCAAGTCCATCAGGCTCAGTAAATCGTGTGGTTCAAGGTGTGAAAATTTACGGGAGGACAAAGTGTTAGTTAACGGAAAAGAAATATTAAATTATGCTCAGAAACATAAAATTGCAATTCCAGCATTTGGAGCGGTTAATTTAGAAGGAATTAAGTCAATTTGTTTAGCAGCAGAAGAAACAAAAACCCCAATTATTGTGCAAATGACTGAAGGTGGAATCAATTATGGTGGTTTAGAAGAATTATTTGCAATTGCTAAAGTTGCAGGTGAAAAAAGTAAAGGTCAAGTCTGCATTCATTTAGATCATGGCCGTGACATCGAGTTAATTAAACGAGCAATTGACTTAGGGTTTACGTCTGTGATGTATGATGGTAGTCATTTACCAATTGAAGAAAATATCAAAAATGCTAAGTTAGTAAAAGATTATATTGGGAATCGTGGAGTATGTTTAGAAGTTGAAATTGGACAAATTGGTGGAAAAGAAGATGATATTGAAGCAAGTAATGACAACTGTGCAAATATTTACGATGTTATCAAGATGAACGAAATTGTTGATCCTGATTCAATTGCAGTAGCAGTTGGAACGCAACATGGTGTATACAAAGGAGCAATCAATATTAATTTTGATTTAATTACTGAGTGTGCAGAGAAAACTGGAAAACCAATCGTTTTACACGGAACAAGTGGTGTTCCTGAGGCAATGGTTAAAAAAGCAATAAAAAATGGAGTTCGTAAAGTAAATTATGATACAGAGTTAAAACAAAATTTTATTTCTGAAACGAAAAAGTTTTTTGCGGAACATCCAGTAGAGTATGATATTCGTAAAATCTTTAAACCTGGAATCCATGGTGTTAAGCAAGTAGTGTTAACAAGAATTCAGGAATGTACAGATTTATCTGAGTAAAATTAATGAAGATTTTAATAGGTAAAGAATTTAAAAAGTATAATAATGATTTACGAAATAATCAAGGAAAAATTTCTTTTAATACGGGAAGCTTATTAGAAATAGACAAGCGTGCTAAATATATTATTCCTGGATATGTTGATCGACATATTCATGGTGGATACGGTGTAGACTTTATGGATGCAGATGGTGCGGGAAATGAAAAATTATTTTCAAGATTACCAAGTGAAGGTGTTACCCGGATTTTTCCAACAACAATGACAATGGAATACTCACAAATAATAGCGGCATTTCAAGTCCTTAAACGAGCGAGTAATTACTACGTAAATTGTGATAAAGTGCACTTGGAAGGACCATTTCTAAATCAAGCAAAAATTGGTGCTCAAAATCCACAATATTTGCGGAAACCAGATTGTCAATTTATTACAGACCACCAAGAAATGTTGCAGATTGTCTCATATGCGCCAGAGTTTGATGAGGAAAACCAGTTTTTAAAAGTATTAATGCAAAATAATATTTGTGGTTCCATTGCTCATAGCAGTGCAACTTTTGAGGAAATTAAAAACAAACATCAATTAGGATTAAAATCTTATACGCACTTTTATAATGGAATGAGTGGTTTTGATCACCGTAAACCAGGAATAGTTAATGCAGGATTACTTTTTTCTGATGTTTATTTAGAATTAATTTGCGATGGGATTCACGTTCATCCAGATGTCATCAAACAAACGTATATCCAAAAGGGAATTGAAGCAATCGTATTAATTACTGATAGTATTCGGGCAAAAGGATTAACTGATGGAAATTACCAACTTGGTGGTCAAGAGGTTGTATTAAAAAATGGTGCTGTTAGATTACTAAGCGGAAGTTTAGCTGGAAGTATTTTAACAATGGAACAAGCAGTAAAAAATTTCTACCATTTTACAAAATGTACTAAAGCAGAAGCAATTTATGCAGCAACAACAAATGTTGCAAGTAGTGTAAATCGCTTTGATTTTGGCGCAATTAAGGAGGGATTAGCATTTGATATTGTCTTACTAGATGAAAATTTAAATGTAATCACAACATATGTTAATGGACAGAAAGTATATGAAAAAACAAGAAGCTAAATCATTAATTAAAAATCATCCGAAAAAAGTTGCTCTTGTTATTGACTATGACCGAACCCTTGTTAATGGTCAAAAAAAATTAATGGCTACAACTAAAAAAACTTTAATAAACTTTCAAAGGAAAGGTGGAATCATTATCATTGCTAGTGGACGTCCACTTAGCGGACTTGAAATGGTATGTGATGAACTTAAACTCAAAGATTATAATGGTTATGTAATTGCAACAAATGGGGCAAAGGTTCATCGTTTAAGTGATAACTGTTTGCTTCATGTCGATAATATTTCGATTGAAAAATTAAATGTTGCGCTGCAAAAATTAGAATCATTACCTTTAAAAAGAGGAATATATACAGAGCAGATTTTATGTGTAAATCGAAGTAATGATGATTTAAAAGATGAAGCGAGGTCTAATCAGTTAGAATTTAAAGTCTGTAATTTATTTAACAATTTAAATGAATCAACAAAGATTATTTTAGCAGATACACGAGCAACAACTCACAATTATTATGCTGATGTTTGTAGTTTATTAGAAGACGATTTTAATGTTGTTAAATCATCACCACGCTACATTGAAATAACAAATAAAAATGTTAATAAAGGTAATGGGATTCAAAAAATATTATCATGTCCACAAAATGACATCAAATATTTAATTGGGTTTGGAGATAGTCAAAATGACTATGAAATGTTAAAAATGTGTGATATTAAAATTGCAATGGCAAATGCTACAGCAGATATTAAAATGATTAGTGATTTTGTAATCGGTTCAAATGAAGCCGATGGGATTGGAGAATTTTTAAAAAATAAATAATGTTTAATTAAATATAATTTAATTAGGAGGAAATATGGCAAATATTGTAATGACAAGAATTGATAATCGACTTGTGCATGGTCAGGTTGGAATGACATGGGTTAATGCACTAAATTGTAACTTGGTTTTAGTGGCAAATGATGAAGTTTCTACAGATCAAGTTCAGCAGGATTTAATGACAATGGTTTTACCAGATGATGTAGGAGTACGTTTCTTTTCAATTGATTATACGTGTGAAATCATTGAAAATGCGAGTGATGAACAACATATTTTTGTAGTTGTGAGGGATTTAAAAGATTTATTAAAATTAATTGATGGTGGTGTTCCAATTACGACAGTAAATATTGGTAATCTCCATTTTGCTGAGGGAAAAGAGAAGATAACTCCTCAAATTGCATTAACAACTGAAGATAAAGAAATTTTAAAAGAATTAGATAAACGTGGAATAATGTTTAATACTAAGCAAGTACCTACTGCTTCAAGTATAAATATTATGACAGAAATATAGGAGGAATTATGGATATATCAATGATACAAATATTATTAATTGCAATCGTAACAGGAATTGCCGGACTAGACATATTAGTTGTCTTTACCCACTTTCACCGCCCAATTGTTTTAGGTCCAATTATTGGGGCAATTTTAGGTGATTTACAAACTGGTATTCTAGTTGGTGCATCGGTTGAACTGTCATTAATTGGAGCAGCCCCACTTGCTGGTGCTCAGCCACCAAATGTTATTATTGCCGGAATGACAGCAGTATTCTTTGCTATAACGCTAAATGGAATTGATGCTCAAGCAGCAGTTGCTCTATCATTACCATTTGCTGCATTAATGCAAGCGTTTGTGACAATGATGTATAATCTATTTAGTATTTTCGCACCATGGGCTGATAAGT
>CAZFWW010000052.1:0-8500 GCA_964522645.1 uncultured Mycoplasmatales bacterium | reverse complement strand
ATGATGCTCCTGAAATTACAGTTTCTGATCCATCTAAAATATCGTGGTTAGTTCCGAATACAACTGTTTTTAAGTCATTTCCAGCTGGTGCTGAAACGATAACTTTTTTAGCTCCTGCTTTAATGTGAGCACTTGATTTTTCTTTTGAAGCAAAGAAACCTGTAGACTCGATTACTACATCAACGTCTAATTCTCCCCATGGTAAATCTTCAGGATTTCTTTCTGAGTAAATCTTGATATCTTTCCCCTCAACAGAAATTCCCGTTTCTGTATTTGTGATACCGTTAGTTTTGTAAGTCCCTTGCGCTGAATCATATTTTAATAAATGCGCTAATGTTTTAGGATTTGTTAAATCATTGATTGCTACGATTTCAAACTCTGGTGAATCGAACATTGCTCTAAAAGCTAAACGTCCAATACGACCGAACCCATTAATTGCTATTTTTACTGACATAATATGTCCTCCCTATATTTAATTTACAAGTATATTATAACAATATTTTTTTTCTTTTGGAAAATTAATTATTCTATGACAAATTGGTTTTTATATAACTCAGCATAAAAGCCATCTTCAGTCAACAATTTTTGGTGATTTCCTTGTTCAATTATTTGACCTTCTTTTAAAACAACAATCTTATCAGAATCAAGAATTGTTTTTAAACGGTGGGCAATAACAAAGCTTGTTCTTCCACGTAAGACATTTTCCATTGCACTTTGAATTTTTGCTTCTGTTACTGTATCAACATTACTCGTTGCCTCATCTAAAATTAATAAATCTGGATTGGTTAAAATTGTTCGAGCAATACTAATAAGTTGTTTTTGTCCCGTACTAAAAATGCTTGTATTATTATTAACTTTCGTCTCATATCCTTCATCAAGTTCCATAATAAACTCATGGATATTTGCAAGTTTTGCTGCATCCTCAACTTCACTTTGAGTCGCTTCACTTTTACCATATGCAATGTTTTCAAAAATTGTTCCAGAAAATAACACTGATTCTTGAAGAACAATTCCGACATTATTACGAAGTGATTCAATTGTCATTTCTTGAATATTCGTTCCATCAATTTTAATTTCTCCGCTTGTTACATCATAAAAACGATTCATTAAATTCATTACTGTTGTTTTCCCACTCCCTGTTGGTCCAACTAAAGCTACTTTCTGACCTTTAGTTACAGAAATACTAATATCTTTTAATACTAATTTTTCAGGGTCATAACCAAATGAAACATTTTCTAATTTAACTTCTCCATTAATTCCCGAAATTTCCACTGCACCTTCGTGATTGACTATTTCCAGTTTTTCATCCATTACCTCTTTAATACGAGCAGCTCCAGTAATCGCTAATTCAATAATGTTGTATTGTGAAAAGATTTGCCCAAGTGGTTGGAAGAAACGTTGTGAATACTGAATAAAGGCAACTAATAGTCCAACTGTCATATCTCCTGTTGCAACATAAGTTGCTCCTACAAATGTTAATGCTCCAAGGTTAATTAAACCAATTCCGTTCATCATTGGCATTAAAATCCCTGAATAAATTTGTCCTTTTACTGATGTGTCACAATAATCTTTATTTAAGGCTTCAAATCCTGCAACTGTCTCTGCCTCTAAGTCATTAGTAACAATTATCGCTTGCGCTGAAATACGCTCATCAATATAACCATTTAATGCCCCTAATTTCTTTTGTTGCTTTGATACGTGATACTGTGCCTTTGTCACAATAAATAGTGCTAAAGCAATTGCCACAACTGCAAAAATAATCATTTGCCATGTTAATAAATTTGTAACTTCTACACCAAAAATTGTTCCAACTGATGTGTCTTCTTTGAACATCATAATAATTACTCCGATTAACATCGCTACTTGTGATAATACTTGGACAAGTGTTTGGTTCATCGCATTAGAAATATTATCAATATCATTTGTAAAACGACTTAGTAAATCTCCATCATTACTTTGGTCAAAAAAGCGAATTGATAATCGTTTTAATTTACCAAATAAATCATAACGCATATCTTTTGTTGATTTTGCACTAACGATTGCCATTAATACGTTGTAAACTAAGTTTCCAAGTGCTAAAAATACATATGATAATACTAATAGTCCTAATGTTTTCATGAATGAACCATGTGATTCATCAATTTGTTCATTTGAAATTTTTGTATCTTGTAGTGAATTATAGTCTTCCTTTAATTCTTCATTATTCATACTTAATAATTGCATTTTTAATGGCTCGATTATTTCAGTATTACTTAATACTTCTTCTTTTTGTTTGTCTGTTAATCCATTTTCATTTACAATACTTTGAGTATCTAAAGCGTATATTTCTTCTTTAAAGTTATTAAATTCAATATACGTTTTTAATTCTTCACTTGATGCATTTAATAAGTTATCTTTAACTTCCTTATCAAAGTCACTATTTTCTATTAATTTACGTTGCTCACTACTTAACCCTTTTCCAGCAGCCAAATCATCGTATAGTTCTTCTTGTCCATTTTGGGCAATATTTAAACCGACATATGAGGCCATTTCGTTAATCGCTTCACCCATGATTTTTGGGGCTTGAACTTGTAACCAAGTACTTAGTACAATGAAAATAGAAACAAAAATGATTGTTTTCCAGTACTTATTCATGTATCTTAAAATAAATTTTAATCCTTTAATTGAATTATCCATTAGCTACAACTCCCTTCCCTTTTTGTGTTTCATAAATCTCACGATAAACTTTACTTTTATTAATTAGTTCTTGGTGTGTTCCTATTGCATCAATTTGTCCTTCATCTAATACAATGATTTTGTCCGTATCAATAACCGAAGAAATTTTTTGTGCAACGATAATTGTTGTTGTATCACCTAATTCATTATTAATAACGTCTTTAACCAATTTTTCACTTTTCGCATCTAATGCACTTGTTGAATCATCTAAAATCAATATTTCTGGATTTTTAATCAAACCACGAGTGATTGATAAACGTTGCTTTTGACCTCCGGAAAAGTTGTTTCCACGTTGTAAGACTTCTCCATCAAATTCACCATCTTTTTTCGTAATAAATTCATAACTTTGTGCTTTTTTACTAGCTGCAATTAACTCTTCATCCGTTGCCGTCTTTTTTCCTTGTAAAAGATTATCACGAATTGTTCCAGATAGTAACATTGCTTTTTGTAGAACGATTGAAATGTTTTCGTTTAATGATTTCTTTTGATAGTCTTTAATATTATTATTATCAATTATGATTTCACCATCTGTAACATCGTATAAACGAGCAATCAGGTTAACCAAAGTTGTTTTCCCACTTCCTGTTGCACCGACAATTCCAACTTTTTGTCCCGCTTCAATTTTAAAGTTTATATTTTTCAACGTTTCTTCATCAGCGTTTGGATACACAAATGATACATCATTAAACTCAATATTGCTTCCTTTGTTGATTATTTCATCTCCGTATACCATTGATGTCTGTGTATTTAAAACTTCATTAATACGCTTAATTGAAACTGTTGCACGTCCAACAGACATTAACATAAATCCACCCATGATTAACGCAAACATAATTTGCATTAAATATGTTGTATATGATACTAAATCACCAATTAATGCTGGATCATCAAGCGCCCAAATTGACACAAAATAAATACTAACAGCAATCATAATATTTGCAACAAACATAAATGTTGGAATTGTGATTGAGAACGTTTTACCAATTTTTAATAAATTATCCGTAATCCCGTCAACCTTTTCTCTAAATTTTTCCTCTTCTTTATCCTCTGTTACAAATGATTTAACAACACGAACTCCATCCATGTTTTCTTTAACAACTGTATTTACTTGATCAATTCCACTTTGTAATTTTCCAAATGCTGGGCCAATACGGCGCATTAATACCATTAATACCAGTATAACAATTACAATGTATACAATTATTGTCCACCATAATTTTGGTAGTGCCATTACCGCTAAGGCAAATGCTCCAACAAATAAAATTGGAATACGAATCATAATTTGCATTCCCATCATCAATAGTGTTTGGACTTGAGTAACATCATTTGTCATTCTAACAACAAGCTTTGATGTTGTAAATTTTTCAATATCCCCATATGATAATTCTTGGACTTTATTAAAAATTCCACTTCTGATATCAGCCCCTGTTTTTTGAGCTACATTTGCTGAGATAAATGTATTAATCATCCCAGAAACTAATCCGATTACTCCGACAATTATTAACATCATCCCATTTCGATTGATTAAATCTTGATCGATGTTTGCATTTCCTAAAGCATCAACACTACTAAGCGTATTTATTACATTACTAATTAATGTTGGTTGATATAATGCTGCTGCTGATTGAATTAAAACCAAAATAAATGAGGTAATAATTAATATGTTATATTTTTTTAAGTATTTCTTTAACATCTTCTTCCTCTCCTTATTCTGAACTTAAACCTTTTATAATTATTTCGACAATTTGTTTACGAGTCTCATCATCAATATCATCATCTGCTGCAACTTGCCTCACAGCACCGACAATAATTGTGAAAATTGCTTTGCGATTTAAATCCTTGCGTAACTCACCATTTTCCCGAAATCCATTCCAAAGTTTTCGGTATTTTTCGTGAGTTTCTAGTAATTCTTCTTTTGTTGCTTCCGTTAAAAATGAAGCACGACAATATTTAGTTATAAATCGATGGTATTCTTCACTCTCTTTATCCATGTTAAAAATTGAGTTAATTACTTGCTCAAACGTTGAAATATCATCAAACTTTCGAGCACGGTGTTCTCTCTCAACAAATAATATTAACTCATTTAACATTTCATTTTTATCAGCAAAGTGATGATATATCGTTGATGGTGTACAACCAACTTCGACTGCAAGCTTTCGCATACTTAAGTTTTCAATTCCATCATCCTTTGTTAATTCAAATGCTTTTTTCAATATTAAATCTTTTGTCATCTGACCTCCTTACCAAATTATCGAACGTTCGTTCTATTTGAGTATATCATATACCGAACGTTCGTTCAAGTAAAATGAGTAAAAAAATATCAACTCATCATTTTGAGCTGACATTTTCAGTCTATTTATTCTTTTTTATTAATTCTTGATACCAATAAAAACTGTCCTTT
Organism: uncultured Mycoplasmatales bacterium; assembly: GCA_964522645.1. Taxonomy (GTDB): domain Bacteria; phylum Bacillota_I; class Bacilli_A; order UBA3375; family UBA3375; genus CAZFWW01. The sequence goes on along the minus strand of CAZFWW010000052.1, from coordinate 3,384 downwards.
TTGTAACGTTTTAATTCTTTTTCACTTTCTTCATCACGGTCAACATAAACAAAACCATAACGTTTTGCATATCCATTTAACCAACTAAATAAATCTTGGAATGACCATGTAAAATAACCAACAATCTCGCATCCATCTGCTTGTGCTTTTAACATTTCATCAATGTGAGCTTGTAGAAAATCAATTCGATATTGATCATGAATTTGCTTATCTTCTGTCAATTCATCGTATGCTCCTAATCCATTTTCTGAAATTAAAATTGGTAGTTCATAACGTGAAGTGATATTCATAAGTGCTACATAAAATCCTTTTGGATCAATTGCCCAGTTCCAATCCGTTAGTTTCACATGCGGATTTGTTACTTGTTTAAATAGTCCTTGGAATGGGTCATATTCTGTTTCGGGACCAACTGTATTTTCGCTAAACTCAATTCCACTCGCTTCACTATCATTTGCTGCATACGTTGCACTTTGGTAATAGTTTAAGCCCATAAAATCTGGTTTTGCTCCCTTTAATATTTCATCATCTTGAGTTAAATAACTTGTATCAATCCCTAATTGACTTAATTTTGTTAATGCAATTTTCGGATATGTTCCTTTGACATATACATCAAGCCAGAACCAATCTGTAAATTCTTCGGCAAAATTTTTCGCAATTACATCTTCTGGTTTTGAACTTTCTGCATAACTTGGGCTATAAGCAAAACTCGGACCAATTTGTCCAGGTAAATTCATTTCCCTAAACTTTTTAATTGTTAAAGCGTTTGCTAAATTAGCATGATGATTAACAATTAAGAAATTATCCATTCCTTGTTGCTTTGGTGGGTGTAAATCCATTAAATAACCCATTGCTGTGAATATATTTTGCTCATTAATACTAACCCAGTACTTAACTTTATTACCGTATTCTTTAAATAATATTTCACTATAATTAACAAAATCTGCGACTATTTCACGTGACATCCAACCATTGTATTCATTTTGTAATGCACTTGGTAAATCCCAGTGATAAATCGTAACAACTGGTTCTACTCCTGCTGCTAATAATTTATCGATTACTTGGTGATAGAAATCAATTCCTGCTTGATTAACTTCACCCTTACCATTTGGCAATATACGTGGCCAAGAAATCGAAAAACGATATGCTTCTAATCCTTGTTCTTTCATCAGTTCAATATCCGCTTCAAAACGATGGTAAAAGTCAATTGTCACGTCTCCTGTTGTATCTTTAAATGTGTTACCTGGAATTTTACTATAATCATCCCAGATTGATGGTCCTTTACCATCAATACTTGCTGCACCTTCAATTTGGTATGCAGATGTTGCACTTCCCCATAATATTTTATTCATTTCTCCTCCATAATCTTATTATAGCACTTATAAAAATGTTTACAGAAAAACATCCCACAATTTGTGAGATGTTTTATTTTAGTTAATTGGACTGTTTTCTGATACATTAAGTTTGTAATATGTTCCTTTAAGTTCCATTAATTGTTCATGAGTTCCTGATTCACTTATTCCGTTTTCATCTAGAACAATTATCTCATCAGCACGCCTTACCGTACTTAATCTATGGGCTACAACAATTACTGTTCGATTTTTAGCAAGTTCATTTATTTGTTCTTGAATATACTTCTCAGTTAGCGTATCAAGTGCACTCGTTGCTTCATCTAGTAATAATATTGGTGGGTTTTTCAGGAAAATTCTTGCAATACTAATTCGTTGTTTTTGTCCTCCAGATAATACAATTCCCTTTTCCCCAACTTGTGTATCAAGACCATCTGGTAAGCTATTAATAAAATCCGTTAACTTTGCTTGCATAACTGCTTTTTCAATTTCTGCCTCGGTTGCAGTTGGTTTACCGTATAAAATATTTTCCCGAATCGTTCCATAAAATAATACTACATCTTGTTGCACAAATCCAATATTGTTACGTAAATCAGCAAACGACATATCTTTAATGTTTATTCCATCAATCGTTATTGCTCCTGCTGTTGTCTCATAAAATCTGGGAATTAATTGTAGTGCCGTACTCTTTCCTACACCACTTGCTCCAACTAGGGCGACCATTTTCCCACTATTAACTTTAAATGATAATTTATTTAAGACTGTTTTTTCATTATAACCAAATGCAACTTCATCAAAAACAATATTACCTTTAACCTCGTTTATTTTAACCGGATTTATTGGTTCTTTAATTTCTGGTTCTAATTCCATTATTTCACGATATCTAGCATAACTTGTTGCTCCTTGCTGAAATGATTCCAGCATATTCATTATACGAGTAATTGAATTAATTAAAATTTGAAAAAATAGTAAAAAGGCAATTAAATCACCAAATGTCAAAAACTCATTATAGATTGCAAGTGACCCGATTCCCATTAATAATACTGTTTGAATTTGTACAAAAAAGTTATTTACCGAAAATGTAATTCCAAGTGATTTATATGCTTTTTTCCAACTACCAACATATACATAATTACTTTCAATAAATTTATCATTTTCCAATTTTTCATTATTAAATGCACGTGTCAAACGTATTGCCGAAATGCTGCTTTCTGTTTGAGCATTAACTTCTCCTAATTCTTCACGAACTTGACGCATATTTTTCGATAATGCAGTTCGATTAAAGTATAAAATCGAAAAGTGAATAATAATTAATATGTAAAATAATAACATTAATGGAATACTAATTGATCCCAAATAAAATACGCCAATAATTACTACAATAATTGTTGAACATAATTCTTCTGCTCCGTGATGAGCAAATTCACTAATATAACCCATATCAGTTGTAATTCTTGAAAGAATTTGTCCTGTTTTATATTTATCATAGAATGAAAACTCTAATTTTTGAAAATGTGAAAATAATTTAACTCTCATTATTTTTTCAATGTTTGCACCTAATACGTGTCCATAATATGTTCGCACATAATTTGAAATTGAATACGCAAAAGTAATTATAATTAATACGATTGTTACTTTTAATATTCCATCTGTGTTTTGATTTGGTATGTAATCATTAATCATAACTCGGGTTCCAATTGGAATTAAAATTTGAAAGATAATAATTGCGATACTGAAAATCATATCGATGAAAAACAACTTTTTATTTAACATAAAATATTTCATAAATTCTTTATACATAAACACCACTTCCCCTTTGAAGGTATTATATCACTTTAATATTTTTTATCTCTAATAAATTCTCACCACTCCTTTATTCCCAATTAATAGTCCCAATGCCTATTAGTTTTCCACACCAAACCCATTGCGATTATAAGATTAAAAAAAGACTTAACTAAACATTTGCTTAATTAAGTCTTTTATTTTTATGGTGGAGCTAACCGGGGTCGAACCGATGGCCTCCTGCGTGCAAGGCAGG
>CAZFWW010000051.1:0-8525 GCA_964522645.1 uncultured Mycoplasmatales bacterium | reverse complement strand
TTTTTGCAACTATTTCCTTTAATGAATTACAAATCTTGCTGATTTCAACTACTTGATTATTATTGATAACTTCTACACTATACATTATATTTTTATACATGAATAAAACATTTGTACTTACTTTATCGTTAATTAAATACTCATCAAACCCCGTTTGTGGAACACGAATTGCTGCAAATATTCCATGTAATTGATCTAAAGATATTTGCCCATTTTTAAATTCTTGTTTTGGAATTCCTTTTTCTTTTATATATAAATATAGATTTGCAACACCGTGCATAATAATTGCGAGTTGTTCAAGTGCTGAATAGTCTTCAATCGCTGGATAAGTATATGATAAAGGTGCATTAGTTTCTGGAGTAACTGGACCTCTTGTTGCTAAATATGCATATTTTAACCACCAATCACTCATCCAGTTGTTATCTTCCTCACTTGCTTTTTTCACTAATTGTTCTTGTAATTCTGAACTCAAAGCATCATTTTGAAAATCTTTCACAAGTTTCTGTGCTTCAAGGAATTCTTCTTTTGTTACAAGTGGTTTCACCCATTTTAAAAATTTAGGTAATGTTTCTTCTAATTCTGGAACCGGTAAGTTATTTGCTCCATGAACATTTTTTATTGTTTTAACATATTCTTGATAGTTAACCATTTTTAATCACCTCATTATTTTTTTTAACAATCATTTTTCTCATAATCATAATTGCAAATACTGATAACAGCGAAAAGGCAAGCATAAACATGAAAATATAACTAAATCCCACTTCAGGTGTATTATTATCTAACCAAACCCCAAATAATGGTCCTGTGAAAATATCAGATGAATACGCAACAATTGAAATGATTCCTGTTGCCACTCCTGTTGCTTGAGCAGGTATTTTAATTTCTGCCATTGTTGCATAATAAATACCACGAGTACCTGCAACTAACCCTCCTAATACTACAGAGACTCCGATAATTACTGCTGCCATTTGTACCTGCCCACTTAAAGCAATGAAAATAGCTGCAAACACTGTATATAAAATTGTTGTTACTATTAATACTCTTGAAGCTGAACCTTTTTTATCTACTAAGAATCCTGTTGTTGTTGCAGCAATACCACCTATTAAATAACTTCTTAAAATTGCAATTGTACTTGTAAAACTTTCACTTACTCCTAACACTTGAGTGAAATATGGATTTACATACATAAGAGTACGATATACTGTGTAGATTAAGAAAATGAAAATTGCTACTATCCAAACTTCTTTCATTTTAAATACTTGCATAAAATTATATTTTTCTTCTTCTTTTGCCTCATCGTCAGCTTTTTTATTATCTTTTAGCAAGATGAATGATAAAATCCCGATTACAATGTATAAAATACCCATCATTCCAAGTGCACCTTTTACTCCTGATTCATGGAATAATTTCATATTTAAAACAACTAATATTAGAAAACTAACTATTAATCCTGATACTGCTCTGATTGTATCACTAAGCCCAAACATTTTCCCTTGTTCTTCATCAGTACCAAGCATTCTAACTCCTTTTAAATATGCCGACCAGAAAGTTAACACTGAAGTCACTGACATTAGAACGAAAATGATTAATAATTCTGTATACGATGGAAGTGTTGCCCACCACATTGTTAAAATCCCTGTTCCTACCATTGAGAATGTATATAGTAATCGCGGACTATATTTATCCGCAAGAATTCCCCCTGGGATATAAAAAAACAATGAAATTAAACCATATACTGAAACTAATGTTCCAATTTCTGTATTTGATAAACCTGTTGCCAGTAATTGATCATAATATGTATCCTTGAAATATGGAACTAAGTAAATCGTTCCACCCCCTATACTTAAAATAGTTAGAGTTAAATATTTTTTAAAATTTGACATCCTATACTCCTTCATTTAAACTTATTTAAACATTTAATTCCACACAGTTGCTTTTCACTATGAATTACCTACATTATCACATTAGGTGACACGAGGTATTGGAATAATTTCACACCCAAAAATTGCTATTTTCTTTTTTGAAATAGTTTTTATTTTAAGATGTACCCATCCAAGTCACAGCAAGTGACATTGACCTTAAAAAAATTATTATACTAAAATTTAAATTCTAGTATCCCCTTTGCTTCACACCGTGTGACATGCTACTTTTAAAAAGAAGTCACACTAAGTGACACGATTGTGCAAAAATAAATATTGTGGATTCATACAATATCTTGTTATGTATCCTTGAATATATTATAGCAAATGTTTACACATTTGTCAAATATTACTTATTTTTATTTTTTTAATTGTTCATTTTTGGCCAATGCACTTGAAAATCCTCTCTTTAATAAGAGAGGTATTCCATCTTCAAGAACATTTATCACTTCAATTGTAACACCACCAGGAGAACAGACATTTTGCGTCAAACTTTTTGCCGGTGTTTTTTTCAACATTTCACCACTACCATTTAATACATCAACTAACAGTGCTTCTACGACTGTTTGATCCAACTGGTAGTTTTCACTTAAAACCCTTGCAAGCATATCTACATAACTAAAAAAATATGCTGGTGAACAACCGGTAACTAACATATATTTATCCATTTGCTCTTCGGGAATTAACTTGACTGTCCCAATCGTTGTAAAAAGTTTAATTATTTCTGCTGTTACATATTGATTATCAACAATCAAAGTTGTTCCCATTTGCACCATTGCTGGTGTATTTGGCATTGTTATTACATATTTTTTTACATGTTTTTTTAAGATACCACTTGTCATTCCAGCTGCGATTGAAATAAATATTTTATCGGATAAATCATGAGATTTTAACCATTCTACATACTGATGGGGCTTTAGTCCTAAAATAATTACATCACTCTTTTCAATAACTGCTTGGGCAGTTGCATAGATATTGACACCAGTATCAATAAATGGTTCTGTTTTCTTCATTGTTCGATTCATAATATGGATTTTATCAACCTCATACGTTTCAAGTAAGCCTTTTAAGATTGCTCCTGTCATATTACCGACACCGATTATTCCAATATTCATATTAACTCCTTTTATTGATTTAAAATTGCATAGTCGGCAATTTGCTGCGGATGTAGTCCTTCTTTTTCCATTAATTCGGAAATATCAAAACAATCAACAAACTCTTTACTGATACCTAAATTTTTTACTTTTACATCAGTTGTTGATAAATGCGTTGCAACCATTGCTCCAAATCCTCCAGCAATTTGCCCATCTTCGATTGTAATAATTAGGCTGTGATTTTGAATCAGATTTGCCATTAATTCTTGATCAATTCCGCTGATAAATTTCGGATTAATAACTGTTGGTTTTATTCCTGATTGTTCTTGAATGATTTCGGCTGCAGCCACTGCTAAATGATTAAACCCACCTACACCAATTAAAGCAATATTAATTCCTTCTTGTTGAACCTCATATTTATTAATTTGTGAATAATCTGTTTGATCAATTGTAACATCAGTACTTGTTAGTGGAATCATTGGAACACGAATTGCAATTGGATGCTCTGTTTGATGTATAGCGTAATCAACCATTGCTCGCTGTTCTTTTAAATTCGTTGGTGCAAGATAAATCATATTAGGAATATTAATCAACATTGGAATATCATAAAATCCTAAATGAGTTACATCTTTAAATCCATTTACCCCATTCATATAAACTAAAATTGTTACCGGTAATCGATTAATTGCTACATCGTGAATTAATTGGTCATACGCTCGCTGTAAAAAACTTGATGATACACCAAACACAGGTTTTGCACCATTTCTTGCCATTGAAGCACTCATTGTTAGGGCATGGGCTTCTGTTATTCCAGTATCAATAAATTGATTTGGGAACTCTGCTCTCATCTTTGCATTAAAACCAAGAGTAATCGGAGTTCCGGCTGTAATAACCGCAACACTATCGTGTTTTTCCATATTTGTTTTTAGTTGCTTAGCAAGTTCTGATGTATAAGAATTTTCGGGATTGATTACTTTATATTTTCCTGTTTTCACATCAATTGGACCACCACTATGATACTTTTCATGATTATTTTCCGCAGGTTCATACCCTTTTCCTTTAATTGTATGAATATGAACGACAATAGGTTTATTAGTGTTTTTAACTTGATTAAACGTTGTAATTAACTGCATTATATCATGTCCTGCTTCTACATATAAATAATCTAAATTCATTGCTTTAAAAATATTTGTTTGACACGTTCCATTTGTTTGACGTAACTCGCGTAAATTTTCATATAATCCACCATGATTTTCAGCAATTGATTGATCATTATCATTAATAACTATAATTAAATTGGAATTTAATGCTCCAGCATTAGATAATCCTTCTAACGCAATTCCGCCACCAAGTGAACCATCACCAATTATTGAAATTACATTTTCATCACGTTTACATAAATCACGTGCCTTTGCCATCCCAACACCTAAACTAATTGCTGTTGATGTATGACCTACTTTAAAATGGTCATGAGAACTTTCATCCGGATTAGTAAATCCTGTTAGTTGTAAATCTTCAACAAATAATTTATATCTACCCGTTAACATTTTATGTGCATACGTTTGATGAGAGATATCAAAAATTAGTTTATCTTCTGGTAAATTAAATACGTAATGAAGGGCAATTGTAAGTTCAATTACACCTAAGTTTGGTCCACTATGTCCACCTTTTTTTTCTAAACGATGTAATGTTGCTGCCCGTAAATCGTTACTTAATTCAATTAATTGTTCTTCATTCATTTGTTTTAAATCTATTGGTTCATTTATTTTTTTTAAATTCATCATATTCTCCCACTATTTTCTTTTCTTTATTCTAGTATATATCAACAATTAATTTTCAGGGAAATATTTTCAAAGAAAAACTGATAATCAAAAGAACTTAACTCTTCTTGATTACCAGTTTTAATCTTATATTATGTTGTTTTATGTCTTTAATCTTCTATATAATTAAATCAGAAAACTTTGAATAATATTACTTAACATATCAATCATGACAAGTAACATATAGAATACAAAAGTTAAATTTAAAACAATATCTTTTGTCATTAGTTCAACATTTACAAACTGACTAAAAAACTTTTGTGTTCTTGTATATTGATGTTCGATATTTTGATCAACAAAATCAATTTCACTTGAATTTGCATTACTATATGGACTTGATGGTGTAAAATAGATTTTTATTTCTCGCCAAATTACTACTAAAAATAATGCAATTAATGATAATACAGCAACTAGTTTAGACATTGTGGCTATTACCCCAAAAACCGCAAGATATCCCACGACAAAAAGAATCATTAAAACTTGAACAAAACCAACTTTTTTAAGATCAATACGTTGAAATAGTGCTAAGAATGAAATAACCAACACTAAAAACATGGTATTAGTTATAATATCAAAAGCAAATATTCCTCCTACCATTAGTCCAACCAAAATTAGTTTGATTATTTTCTCATGGGTCTTTTTGTATTGCCAAAAGAAAATGACAATTGCTGCTAACAGTGTTATTTTCGACATTATTATTTGAATTGTTAATTTTATTGCTCCGATACCTACATACCCAGCAATTATTGCTAAAAAGATTAAAGCAATTATTTGTAATTTCTGTTTCATATTATCCTCCCTAAAAAATAAATCCTTCACTTACTGACATTTCACTGGTTTTATCAAGACCCATTTCCTCAATGAAGCGTGAGTCTTCATAATACTCATTTTTAAAGTCATAACTAATATTTGTAATTGTTAGTTTCTTTCGTGCCCTTGTTACAGCAACATATGCTACGCGACGTTCTTCTTCTAACTCAGCATTGTTTTCAACTGAAGATGATTTGGGAAATTTTTGTTCATTCATCCCACTTAAAAAGACATAATCAAACTCTAGACCTTTTACTCCATGGACTGTCGATAAAATTACAGCACCACTATCTTCATCAGTTTCTCGTTCTGAAAATAATGTTAATTCCGTTAAATATTCTTCTAGACTCATTTCTTCATTAATTGCTTCAATAATCGCCTCTTTTAATTCGCGAATATTTTCACTACGATCTTTAACTTTTTCTTGGTCTTCACTCTTAAGTAAATAGTCATAATATTTTATATCACCAATTAAATTGTCAAATTCTTCAGCAAAATTTTCAGTTAGTCTTGTTTCATAATAACGAATAATCTCGCAAAACTCTTGAATTAGTTTGCCTCCAATTTCACTAGCAGCAGCAAAATACGATATTTCTTGTTCAGTAGCATAATTAATAATTTTATTTAAAGTTGCTTGTCCAACCTTTCTTTTAGGTACATTGATAATTCGTAAAAAGCTAATATTATCATCCTGATTTAAAATCAATCGAATATATGCAATCATATCTTTAATTTCCATTCGTTCATAAAAGCGTAGTCCACCATAAATCAAATATGGAATTCTTGCACGCATTAGTGCCTCTTCAATCTTTTTCGATTGGTAGTTAAAGCGATATAAAACGGCTATTTCATTTGGAATCTTTCCAAAATCAATTAAATAATTGATTTCCTTTTGAATATATTCCGCCTCACGAGTTGCATCAATAAACCGATAAGTTTGAATTTTTTCACCTAATTGATTATCAGTCCACAAACTTTTATCATAACGGTTGCTATTGTTTTCAATTAAATAATTAGCAGCTTCAATAATTCTTTTTGTTGAACGATAATTTTGCTCAAGTTTAACAATTTTTACGTCCTTAAAAGTTTTTTCTAGTGACATAATATTTTCAATCGTTGCTCCACGCCATCCATAAATTGACTGATCAACATCACCGACAATAAATAAATTATTCGTTGGTGATTTTAATTTTTTTAACATTTCTCCTTGAACCATTGACGTATCTTGATACTCATCAACATGGATATATTTAAAGCGGTTTTGGTATTTTGTACGTACTTCTTTAATTGCTAAAAGTTGGTGGGCTACAATTAATAAATCATCAAAATCAAAAGCATTATTCTTATTTAAATATTTTTCGTACTCAGCATATATATCTTGGTATTCAAAATCAATTGCCGTTTTAACATCACTTGTTTTAAGTGCATAAGTCTTAGCATTTGAAAACACCCGTGTTACCTCTGGCACCTTATACATTTCATCAAGTTTTAAATCTTTTAAAATTCTTTTTATTAATTTTTTCTTATCATCTTCATCAATTATTTGAAGATTATGATCATGATGAGGTAAATACGCCAAATTTTCACGAATAATTCTTAGAGAAAAACCGTGAAAAGTCATGATCCATGCCCCATTAATTTTATGTCCAAGTTTTAATGCTAATCGTTCTTTCATTTCATTTGTTGCTTTATTTGTAAAGGTAATTGCCAAAATTTCTCGACTCGTTGCAAGTTCCTCACTGATTAGACGATTGATTTTTTCTGTTAAAACTGTTGTTTTTCCACTTCCTGCTCCGGCAATTACGACTACAACTGACTCATTAGCTGCAATTGCTTCTTGTTGTTTATCATTTAATTTTGCCATTTTTCCTCCACTGTAATTGTTGGTTTAGCATTTACGACACCATTAACAAAGTTTCCCGCCGCTAATTCGTCAAAAGCAGCTACCCCAATCATTGCTGCATTATCAGTTGAATAAATTAATTCTGGGATTAATACACCACTAATTTCAACATTTGCTTGGCGTTTTAACTCACTATTAGCACTAACTCCACCAACAATTCCAATTGTTTTTGGTTGAAATTCAGTTTGAGCACGCTTTAACTTATTAATTAAAACTGTGATTACTCGATTTTGAAAACTACAAGCAAAATCTGCCTTTCGTAATGGAATGTTTTTCATTTGTTGTTGATTGACCAAATTAAAGCATGCTGATTTTAATCCACTAAATGAAAAATCATAAGTATCATCATTTTTCGGATATGGTAAGTCATACGTATCCTCTCCACTCTTTGCTAATTGATCAATCAATGGTCCACCCGGGTAACCTAATTTTAACATGCGAGCAACCTTATCATAACTCTCACCTGCAGCATCATCAAGCGTTTGTCCAATAATCTCATAGACTGTCGGTTCTTTCATATAAACTAGGTCGGTATGGCCACCACTAACAACAAGAATTAATGCTGGATATTCAACATTATGTTTAATATTTAATGCCTGGACATGTCCTTGCATATGATTGACTGCAATTAATGGCTTTTTGGTCATAATACTTAAACTGTTGGCAAAATTAATTCCACAAAGCAGGGCTCCAACAAGTCCAGGACCATAAGTAACTGCAATTGCATCAATCGCATCAATTGTTAAATTTGCCTCCCTTAACGCTTGATGATATACATAAAAAATGTTATCAACATGCATCCTTGAAGCCATTTCTGGAACTACTCCCCCAATCTCTTCAAATTTATCAGCTTGAGAATTAATCACATGGGCTAAGATTTCTGTTTTATTTTTGACAATTGCAATTGATGTTTCATCACAACTAGTTTCAATTGCTAATATTATTTTATCGCTCATTTTACTTCCTCTATTAATTTCTT
>CAZFWW010000050.1:0-8684 GCA_964522645.1 uncultured Mycoplasmatales bacterium | reverse complement strand
ATGACAATTATTATCATTGAAAAATTTTATTTATTATCAGATAAATATGCATTTTGTTCAAAAACAATTAAAGCGATAATTAGAAAGGTGAAAAAATGAAAAAGTATTTAATCGGAATTGTTATCGGTATTGTTATTACAGCAATGCCGATTGGCTTTTTAATGTCAGATGTAGTTGATTATGCAATGTTTTATGGATTTGTAGTTAGTAAATATGATGGTGAAATTGATGATAACCAAATGAAAGAATCAATCTATGATGGAATCTTAAATGGACTAGGTGATGAACACTCTCAATATATTTCAAGTAAATATTTAGATAATTTTAATGAATCACTTGCTACAACATATGAAGGAATTGGGGTAATGATTCAAGTCCAAGAAGTTGAACCGTTTGTTACAGTAACAAAAGTCTTTGATGGTGGTGCCGCAAGTGAGGAAAATATTCGTGTTGGTGATCAAATCTTAAAAGTAAATGGTGAGCCAATGACGGCTGAAAATGCTGAAGAAGTTAGTACGATGATTAAGAGTGAACCTAAAGTTGAGTTAGAGACATATCGTCCAAGTACTAAAGAAAATATCAAGATTAATACAACTGGAAAATCATATTCTAGTCCAAGTGTTCATTCAAGTGTTATAACTCAAGGAGAGCAAAAAAATGGATTTATTAAAATTGATTCTTTTTCAGAAACAACAGGTGAAGAATTTGCTTCAGCTTTAGACCAAATTGAAGCGAAGGATATTGATAAACTTGTAATTGACTTACGTGATAATCCTGGTGGTGAACTAGGTCAGTTGGAAAAAATCGCTAATGAAATTGTACCGGGAGACCGTCCATATCTAATTACAAAAAATGACGATAAAGTATCTAAGGAATACACATCGAAGTTAAAAGAACCAAAAGAATATCCAATCATTATTTTACAAAATGAAAATACCGCAAGTGCTGCCGAAATTTTATCAGCTGCTTTAAAAGAGCTTAATAATAGTGAAGTTTATGGTACAACAAGTTATGGAAAAGGATCAGTTCAACAAGTTTTTGAAGTTCCAAATACGAATGCAGCAATGAAAGTGACAATTGAACACTGGTATAGTCCGGATGAAAATAAGATTGATGGAATTGGGGTTGAACCAACAGTTGAAATGGAAGATAATCATATTTACGTTGCTCCAATAATCTTAAAAGAAAATTTGGAGTATGGTCAAAACGGAAATCAAGTAATTCAACTAAAAAATTATTTAAAATTACTTGGATATAATATTGATGTTGATAACAATAATTATGATTTTGAAACTCAAGAAGCGGTTAAATCAATTCAGTATAAATCAGGACTACCAGTCACGGGAATTGTTGATTTAGATACAGCAGATGCAATTTACGATCAAGCAGATGCAGTTAAGTATCATCCTGATAATGATCAGATGGTGAAAAAGACATTTAATTAGGGAGGAGAAAAATGGCGTATGAATTAGTTAGTGAATATAGTCCGAGTGGTGACCAACCTCAAGCAATTAATGCATTAGTAGCAGGACTTGAGGCTCACAAAAAAGAACAAGTGTTACTAGGTGCAACAGGAACGGGAAAAACTTTTACAATCGCCAATGTAATTCAACAAACGAATAAAAAAACACTCGTACTTGCTCATAATAAAACTTTAGCTTCACAATTATATGTAGAACTTAAAAGTTTTTTTCCCAATAATCGAGTAGAATATTTTGTTAGTTATTTTGACTATTACCAACCAGAAGCCTACTTACCTGGTTCAGATACATACATTGAAAAGGATTCAGCAATTAATGATGAGATTGAACGATTACGTCACAGTGCAACATCAGCACTTTTTGAAAGTGACAATGTGATTGTAGTTTCATCAGTAAGTTGTATCTATGGTCTGGGTTCACCAATTGATTACGAGAAAATGACATTATCACTACGTGTTGGTCAAGAAGTCAAGCAAAAAGAAGTGATTTACCGCTTGATAGAACTGCAATATGAGCGAAATGATGTAGAATTTAATCGTTCGAAATTCCGTGTTCGTGGTGATGTAATTGAGGTTGTTAGTAGTGGAAGTGAAAATGAATCTTATCGAATTGAATTTTTCGGTGATGAAATTGATCAAATACTTTTAATTGACCGAATTACTGGTAAAAAAATCAAGAAACTAAAACATATGATTTTATATCCGGCATCACATTATGTTGCTGATCCAGAACTAATTAAAGAAACAGTGGCAATGATAAAAGATGATTTGGAAAAGGAAGTAAAAGCGTTTGTTGCTCAGGACAAGTTAGTTGAAGCTCAGAGGCTTGAACAACGAGTAAATTATGATTTAGAAATGATGTCAGAACTCGGTTATTGTTCAGGAATTGAAAATTACACCCGCTATTTTACCGGAAAGCCGATTGGTGAAGCTCCCTATACACTAATCGATTATTTTGGTGATGATTGGTTGCTTGTTGTAGATGAGTCCCACGTAACATTACCGCAAATTAGAGGGATGTATGGCGGAGATCGTTCTCGAAAAGAGAATTTAGTAAAATACGGATTTCGGTTAAATGCAGCATTAGATAATCGACCTTTACAGTTTGATGAGTTTATGAATCGTGTTAAATCAGCAATTTATATTTCAGCAACACCAGGAGACTATGAACTGGAAAAGGTTGAGCATCAAGTTATTGAACAAATAATTCGACCAACAGGATTGGTTGATCCCGAAATTGAAGTTCGAAAAAAAGAAGGACAAATTGATGATATTATTTCTGAAATTAACCAAAATTCAGGAAAAACTTTAATTACAACCTTAACGAAAAAAATGGCTGAAGATTTAACAAGTTATTTAAAGCAACACAAAATTAAAGTGGCATATTTACACTCAGATATTGGAACAATTGAGCGGGTGCAAATTATTAATAGTCTACGTAAGGGCAAATTTGATGTTCTAATCGGAATTAACTTACTAAGAGAAGGGCTTGATATTCCTGAAGTAACACGAGTAATTATTTTAGATGCTGATAAACAAGGATTTTTAAGATCTTCAACATCACTTATTCAAACAATAGGTCGAGCCGCTAGAAATAGTGAAGGGCGAGTAATAATGTATGCTGATAAAGAATCAGAGGCAATGAAATTTGCGATTGATGAAACATATCGTCGTCGAGAAATTCAATTAGCATATAATGAAAAAAATGGAATAGATCCGAAAACAATTGTCAAAGGTGTTTCAGATGACTTGATTGATGATGATACACTTGATACAATTAGTAATAAAAAGAGCAAACAAAAAGATAAAAAAGCCGTTTTAGATGAACTGAAACGAGAAATGAATGCTGCTGCCAAACGAATGGATTTTGAGCAGGCTGCAAAATTAAGAGATCTAATTTTTGAATTAGAGAAATAAATTGGAGGTAAATATATGAAAAAAGTAATGATATGTGGACTTGGAGCTGTTGGGCACTCAATTGCCGCAACAATAAATGCTCAGCAAATCGATGTATTAATTTCAAAAGAGCATGAAGTAAAAGAAATCCATGCAAAACAATTAGGGTTAGGAAATAAAATTGATAATGTATATACGTATGATACAATTGAAAAAATCGATCATGATGTATTAATAATTTCATTACCATATCGTTTTAAGATTACGGTATCAAAAAAAATTCTATCAAAAGTATCAGAAAAAACTACGATAATAATTATTCCGGCTAATCAGGGGATTTTAAGTTATTTTCCTAATGAAATTAAAAAATACCCATTAGTATTATTTGAGCGTGTACCTCATATTAGTCGCGTTGATGAATATGGGAAAACTGTTAATGTCTTTGGGACAAAAGAAGTAATGAATATTTCATTTGTCAATGGTGCAGATAAAGATA
This sequence comes from uncultured Mycoplasmatales bacterium, assembly GCA_964522645.1. Classification (GTDB taxonomy): domain Bacteria; phylum Bacillota_I; class Bacilli_A; order UBA3375; family UBA3375; genus CAZFWW01. The sequence continues at coordinate 4,812 of CAZFWW010000050.1, read as the reverse complement.
AAGTAGCGAAGTTATTTCCACTAGTAAAAGAAATGATTGTTCATGATAATCAGATGGATATATCACTAATAACATCAAATGCGGTAATTCATTCATGTCGTGTTTATGAGTTATATGAAGAAAATGATAATTATGACCAAACAGTTAGATTTTATTATGATTGGACGGATCGTTCATCAGAATTATACATTAAATTAGAACAAGAAGTATTTAATTTGATTGCTGAAATCGAAAAAGCAAACCAAATGCAGCTTGACTATTATGACATGTTAACACACTTTGGTGTTGACAAAAACAACCCTACATCACAAGCATTAACAACAAAAATTGTCAATAATAAATCATTTCAACCAATTACTTTTTATGCCAAAGACCCAGCAGATTTAGCACAAAATCGCTATGTAGTTGATGATATGGTTATTGGTATGAGATTATATTTAAAGCTAGGTGAAAAATATAATGTTAAAATGCCAACATTTGAGTTATTATTTGATTGGGCATGTAAATTAGTAGCTGAGAGTCAACCAGAAATTTATGCCGAAGTTATTGAGTGGGTTCCAGATACGGATATGTTTTAATAGTTAAAATCATACTACCATTTTTATTAATAATATTTTCTAGTTAAAAGGCAGATTTAAATTCAGTCAATTAGATTTAAATCCAGATAAATATTTAAATAAAATTGATAAACTTTCGATTGATATACCTAAATAATTAACGGATAATAATCAAGGTAAAACTTAATTGTTATTGGTAATTATGGTATAATGTATTTATAAGAAAGAGGTGGTATAAATGTTAATTGTTACAACAGAAACAATTGCTGGAAAAGAAATAACTGAGACAATTGGATTAGTAAAAGGTTCTTCAGTTCGAGCAAAACATATTGGACGTGATTTCATGGCCGGTCTTAAAAATTTAGTTGGTGGAGAAATTGATGAATACCGTACAATGATGGATGAATCACGAAAATTAGCAATTCATCGATTAGTAAAAAACGCTGAAGAAGAAGGAGCCGATGCAATCATTGGACTACGCCTGATTTCTTCAACGATTGCTCAAGGAGTAAGTGAAATTACAGCGTATGGAACAGCAGTAAAGTTAAAAAAAGAGTAAGATTTACATTGTAAATCTTATTTTTGAATGTAAAAGGAGTACAGTGAAATTACTAACAATTATTATTAAAGATACAGGGTTAAGCAACCATAAATTATTAAAAACAATTGCAGATAATTATCAATATTATCCAAAATTAGAAGAAAAGATTAATATCTATTTCTTGACAAAAACTCCCGTTGAACTACCACCATTTATTAATCTAGTATTAAAGAGCGAAGATTTACAAATTAATAGCAAATATTTAATGTTTGTTAATTCACACGATAATTTTGGAACTACTTTAGAGTCACTTTGTACTGAACTAGAAGCAAAAGATGCAGATATGATTATTACGAGTTTGGGTAATGATGATAAGCGAATGAATGAACTTATAGCAACCGAAAATTTTCAAGATTATTTAACAGTAGCTTGTAATCGAATTGTCTTTGGAACAATTTTTAAAAATGAATTTATAATGGATAAAAAAATAAATGTTGATTTAAATTTACGAGGAGATGGAATTAAATTAATTGTTGATGTAATGAAATTTGCTCCAGTAGTAGATTATTTGAAAATTAAATATTATCAAATTGAACGCAATAAATGGTGGATTGATAAAGAAAATACAATGGAATTATTTGGAGAATATGACAAAGTATTTAGAACTTTAAGTGAAGATTTAACCAATCCAATTGCTCCGCTTGTATTACGTGGAATGTTAAAGCGAATTTTTCGTCAAAATTTAGAAAAAATTAACGAATGGAAAAAGTTGAAAAAAAAGCATAAAAATACTTATGAATATTTATATAAAGAAATGAGTATTAAAGATCAAATTAATTTCAAAAAACCGAAGTTTAAAATTAATAATTTGAATCTAGTTAAATCCTCAGAAAAATTAGTTTATCAGGTAACTAAAAATTATGATTTTAAGCAGAAAAAAATTGTCCTAGTAGATTACAATTCAAAATATCAATCAGAAATTAAATATTTAGTCAAAAAGTTGCATCGTACACCTAGAATGAAAGAATATCGTGTTTATTGTATAGGAAAAGGAAATAATCCGAAAATCAATTATATCAATAAGAAACGAGAAATTAAATACCATTTGTTAACAGCAGATGAAATAATTGGTTTTGACTTTAAAGATTTAATTACTGAACGCCGCAAAAACCAAGAGTATACACAGGTAATAACAACTCAACAGCAAAATAATGAAATAACCGAAGAAATTTCAGAGCGATTATTAGACGTTGAGCAAAATAAGCGTAATTTAATAACAACTGTCTGGATTGATACCAAAGAAAGTAACCACTTAATAAAATCATTAATTGATAATGTAGCAATTATTAATAAAGAGTTACCTAGTACCCGTTGGCTAAAGAAAAATCAATATAATACCCCTTTATATGAAGCAATTTTTAAAAAGTATCGTTTAGAACAGCATAAAAAGTATGTTATGTATATTCCGCAAAAGGAAGAATATAAAATATTTATTGATGTTAAAATGTTGTTATCCGAACTTGAACAAGATGAAGAGTTAGTAATTTACATAAAAGATGAGATTGATTATGAAATTGTAAACTTCGATGAGATGCCTTATTATTTATTCTGTAATAATGAAAATATAACGGAATTAATGTTAATAATGGATGGAATTAAAACGACTTATGGAAATTATCGAAATGATTTTGAAAAATTAAATCGACAGATTAAATAGAAGTTAAGTTAAAAATAAGTTCATTTTTCAATAATATTATCTTGATATATGATATAATACTATTGTCTGTGTGTGATTTGAAATTAAAAGAACAAAACAAAAACTTAATACTTTTAACTTGAAACTAGATTCAAATTTGAGAATTTACTAAATATAATTTGATTAATATTAGCAAATACTTTACACAAAAAAATGTATTTATCAATAAATTTATGGTATAATACTATAGAAATTGGAGGAAGAATGTCGTTAAATTTTGCAATTAAGGGATTCATGGCACTAATCTCTGTTTTAATAATTATAGTTGTATTATTACAACCATCACAAAAAACAGGATTAATGGGAGATGCTACTGATATTGAAAAACGTGAGAAGCGTGGGTTTGAATTATTCCTATATCGTTCTACAATCGTACTAATGATTTTATTTATTGGTACAGCAGTATTATATGGTGCAGTGCAAGCTGGACTACAATAATTATCGAAAAAGACAACAAGTGATTGTTGTCTTAAATTTTTTGAGGAGATAAATGCAAGCAAAAATACTAGAGTTACAATCAGTAGTTGATAAATATAATAAAAATAATTTTAATGATTTATCAAATTATACTGAAAATGAGTTGGTTCATGATTTTTTTAAAATTCTTGAATTACATAAAATTATTCGGATTAATAATCGTGGGAAAATCAAAAAGAATGTGCAAAGTAAAATTATTGTTGGACCACTTAGTGCTAAGGATAAAAAGTTTGGATTCATTTTAGGTAATGAAGACTATTATGTTTATAGTACCAAAGGTTATCTAAATAACGATGTCGTAATCGGGATAGAAGATGTTTCGCATCGTGGAAGTTCAAGTGAAGCCAAAATCTTAGATGTGCTACTACGTGATGAAAGCTTAGTTTTGGCAAGAATAAATAAACGAAAAAAAATTATTTTATTAGGAGAAAATCCACATAATTATCGTGTATTACTAGCAGATAAAAGCCAACAAATATTATTTAATGAACGTCAGATTGTTCAATTTAAAATTGTTGATTTAATTGACGATACATATATTGTTGATTTTATCCAAGTAGTTGCAGATGAAAATGATCCTGATAAAGAGATGAAGATTGTCCTTGCTAATCATGAGATTGAAACAGAATTTAGTGAAGAAACACTTAAGCAAATTGAAGAAATTAGCGAGTTGACAGCAGATGATATAAAGGGACGCGTTGATTTACGAAATGAAATGGTGATGACAATTGATGGTGCTGATTCAAAAGATTTAGATGATGCAATTCACTTAGTCAAAGAGGCGAATGGTTATCGATTAACTGTATCAATTGCCGATGTTTCACATTATGTTACAGAAGATTCACCACTAGACATTGATGCATTTAGCCGTGCAACAAGTGTATATTTTGTCGACCGTGTTGTTCCAATGCTTCCGAAAAAACTATCAAATGGAATTTGTTCATTACATCCGTTTGTTGATCGTTTAACAATTAGTTGTGAGATGTTAATTAATAATCAAGGTCATGTAATAGAAAGTAAAATTTTTCCAAGTGTTATTAATTCAAAGCACCGCTTAACATATGACTTGGTTAACGATATGCTAGTTAAAAATGATCCAGAAGTTATTGCTGAAAACGCTGAAATATATGGTGTATTAAGAACAATGAATCAGTTACGAAAAATCTTAAATAAAAAACGATTGAATCGTGGTTCGTTTAATTTAGAAGATAAAGATGCAAAATTCATCGTAAGTGAAGAGGGGAAAATCACGGATATTAAACCATTTATCCGTTTAGATGGTGAACGATTAATTGAAGAATTTATGATTGTTGCAAATGAAACGGTTGCCGAAACAATCTTCTGGATGGAACTACCATTTATTTACCGAGTTCATGACAAACCAAATCAGCAAAAATTAATAGATGTATTATTATTGTTTCAAGTACTTGGGGTTCAAGTAAAACTACCATATGGAGAGTTTGACCAGCAAGTGTTTAAGC
>CAZFWW010000049.1:0-8687 GCA_964522645.1 uncultured Mycoplasmatales bacterium | reverse complement strand
TATAAGTTGAGGAGAATTATAATATGTTAGAAATTAAACGAATAAGGGAGCAAGTTGCAAAGAATAAAGATAATAAACCAATTGTCGTAATTGACAGTGGGATTAGAGGGCGAAATAACGCCGCTCAACTATTTGAATTATCAAAAGAAACAGAGTGGGAGTTTTTCCAAGATGGAGACTTTCTAGCAGCTGATATTGAATCACTGCGTGCACTCTCAGAACGTGCTCTAGAAAAAATTGAAATGATAAAAGCGTTAGAACCATATGCAATTATTATCGCATCTGATCGAATTAACAATCGCTTACAAAATAAAATAGCTAAGGAATTAGAAGGATTTAATGTAATTAGTAGTGAAATTAAGCCACTTAAAAAGATGCCAATAATTGTTGTGGATAGTGGTGTTGGTGGAATGAAAATTGCCAAAGAAATTCATGAGCGTAAACCATCAGAAAATGTGATTTTAATTGCCGATAATAAATACTTACCATATGGAAACCAAGATCAAAGAATAATTACTCGCCGTGCGGTAAGAATTATGGCATACATTAAAAATTTAGACCCAAAAGCAGTAATTTTAGGATGTAATACTCTTGATTCAATTGCTGGGGATAAAGTAGAAGCTCAACTGGGAAACATTCCATTAATTAGAATAACTAGCCCAGTAGCTAAAACAGCTGTAAAACAAAGTAAAACAAAAAATATTGCTTTACTTGCAACGAGAAATACAATTGAGTCACAAAAATATATGTATGAAATGCTAGGATATTATCCAAATACACATTTACTTGGGCTTGAATGTCCGAATTTAGCAACTGCTATTGAAACACGTCAAAACTTAAAGCAAGTATTTAAAGAAGAAGTAGAAGCACTAAAAGAATACGAATTTGATACTTTAATTCTTGGATGTACTCACTATTCAAATATTTTACCACTTGTTAAAAAAGAATTTCCTGATGTTAAAATTATTGATTCAGGAGCAGTTGTAACAGAAGAGTTTATTGATGTTCTTGAAAATAAGTTAGAGTTTAATAAGGCAGATAAAGGAAGCATAACTTTAATTACAACACAAAAAGATGAGTGTTTTGATGAAAATGTTGAGCGTTTCTTTGGTGAAGAAGAAGTTGTTGTTGAGGAAGAAACAATTAATTAGGAGTTAAAATGAAATTATTAATTATAGGTGATTCACATGGTCTTGAAACAAATAATGAAATAATAGATTATGAAAGTTGTGATGCTGCTGTTCATTTAGGAGATAGTCAACTTGCAGAAGATAGCATTGAAATGAGAAATTTTAATGTTAAAGTTCGTGGAAATTGTGATTTTGATTACAATTATCCCAAATCAGAAGTGATTAGTTTTGCCGGAGTAAGATTTTTCCTAACACATGGTCATTATTACGATGTTAACTATGGGTTAGCAGCTCTGAAAAACGAAGCACTTGTAAATAAATGTGAAGTAGCACTTTATGGTCACACTCACATTTTAAACGTTGAATTTGATGATAAAGATATAACTTTGATTAATCCAGGTTCAACAAGACAATCACGTAGCATTTATCCAGTAACATATATGGTAATGGAAATTAATGAAAGTAGTTTTAAAATAACAGTTAAAAATGCAAAAACTTTTGCAGAAATTGAAACTTATATTGTAAAAAGAGATAGATAGAAATATCTATTTTTTTTATGAAGGGAGAAAAATGAGTGAAAAATTAAAGATGATAAATGGTGAATATTATAATGCAGGAGACAGCGAACTTGTAAATGAACGGAAAAATTGTCGTATACTTCTAGATGAAATCAATCAAACAACTTGTGGAGATGATGTTTTATGTAAAGTAAATAAGTTGATAAAAAGTGCAGATGAAAATGCCTTTATCCAACCACCGTTTTATTGTGACTATGGTTATAATATTTATGTTGGTAAAGATTTTTATTGTAATTTTAATTGTGTATTTTTGGATGTTGCTCCAATTAAAATTGGTGATAATTGCATGTTTGGACCAGATGTAAAACTCTACACTGCTACCCATCCTTTAGCAAGTGATTTAAGAAATAGTGGGCTTGAATTAGGAAAAGCAATTACCATTAAAGATAATGTTTGGATCGGAGGAAGTGTTGTTGTTTATCCGGGAGTAGAAATTGGGAATAATGTAGTAGTAAGTGCCGGAAGTGTTGTAACCAAATCAATTCCAGATAATGTTTTAGTGGCAGGTAACCCAGCAATAATTGTTAAAAAAATAAAATAGTTAATAAAATATTATACAATATAAGCGGGAGAAATGGATTTTCAAAAATTAAAAATTTAAATTATCGAAAAAGTTTACGTATAATGTTATAATAAAGATATAAAAGTAAAAGGAAGGTATGATGAAAAAAGTTTTAAGTTTATTTATAATAGTGGTTTTAGTATTAGCAGGATGTAATAAGGTGGAAGAAAGTGAAGCTGTTATAAAATTTAAAGAGAAAGTGGCATTTTTAAGTGAAGTAGAATATTATGATATTGAATTAACTACGGATGAAGAAGTTTATGAAGATTACAGTACTACTTATAGTACAAAAGTAGATGGTAGTATCTCTAAAGTTGATTTTATGGGGTTAGAAGTATACATTGATGAAGAGTTCATGTACACTAATTTCTTTACATGGCTTAAGAGTCCAATCACAGAAGAGGATAAGGGTAATTTAGAAGAACAAAAAGAAATATTAAATTCTGTAAATGAACTAGTAAATATTTCAGGTGATAAAAAATTAGATAGTATTGATTTTGCTGATTTGAAAACGAAAAAAGTTAATGAATATTTAGTTGAAACAAGTGATAATGTTTTTAGTTTTAAGGGTTATGAAGATAAAGTTACAATTGATTTTACAACAGATGAAGAAATTAAAATAAGTGTATTAGATGATGAAAAAGATTCTAACACAATAATGATAATTAAAGAAGGTAAGGAAATTGTAATTCCCAAAGAAGCATTAGAAGCAGAAGAATTTAATCCAGAAGATTTAGATGTAAGTGATTTAGATTTAGGTGATTTAGAAAGCTTAGATTCAGAGTAATTAGAATAATTTAAAGTTAGAGACTTACATATTGATGTAAGTCTTTTTTGATCAATGTTTATAGGTTAAACTTCTAATTTGGAATCGTAATTTGCAAATAATTCTTAACCATAAAATAAACGGGTGATAACTAATTGGGATTACTGACAAAAATAAAAATTTGTATAATTAAAATAATGTGCTTTAACAAATATGATTAATAATGTGGTATAATGTATCCTATAAGGAGAATAATTATGGAACCATTTAGCTTATTTATAACTATTTCTGCTGGATTTCTAGCGGGGATAATAACAGGACTTGTTGGTGGAAGTGCTGCTCTTGTAGTTACTCCATTTATGACAGGTTTCTTAGGAGTTGATGCATTTAGTGCCATTGGACTTGCTTTAGCGACAGATGTTTTTGCATCAGCAGCGAGTACAATTACTTATGCTAAAGAAGGATATGTAGAAATAAAGCGTTCACTATCAATGGTTATATTTGCAGCAATTGGATCAATCATTGGAACTTGGATTTCAACTTTTGTTGATAATAGTTCTTTGACATCTGTTGCATCGGTATTAACGTTATTAATAGGAATTAACTTTATTGTAAATGCGAAAAAAGTCAAAAAAGATGTTGTAGTAGAACAAAAAGATCCGAAAACAGAACAGATGATTAATATAATCATTGGGTTATTTTTAGGAACTTTCTGTGGATTTGTTGGTGCTGGTGGCGGAATGATGATTCTAGCAGTATTAACAATGGTTCTTGGATATGAACTAAAACCTGCAGTAGCAACAAGTGTTCTAATTATGACATTTACAGCACTAACAGGATCAGTTGCACATTTTGCGCATGCTGGAATCTTTCCGGTTGCAGCAATCTTAATTTCAGGAACAAGTTCAATAATTGGGGCGTATATTGGAGCTTCATTTGTTGCGAAAAATGATGAATCAAAAATTAAACGAATTGTTGGGATAATGCTAATTATGATATTCTTATCAACGTTCTTTACAAAATAATAAAACAAGCCAGGTTTAAATCCTTGGCTTGTTTTATTTTGGAATAAAGCTAGATAAAAAAATAAAAGCTTAGTGAAACATATTGTGGAATATGCTTCACTAAGCTTTTAAATTATAATGGCAGGGGCTACAGGAATCGAACCCGTAACCACGGTTTTGGAGACCGTCATTATACCGTTTAACTAAGCCCCTATTTTTTCAACATGTTAATTATAGCATAAAAATAATTGCTTTGTGAATAAATTTAATAAATGATTGAATATTATGTCAAAATTAAATTAAAAAGTATAAAAGTTTTAATATTAATAGTCAAAATCATAAAATAGATGATTATAATATTTCGTTTACGGTTAATCTTATAACGTATTATAGAATATTTACCGATGTAACATTAAATGTTAATAAAATAAGTAATAATGTATAAGTAAATGATATTTTTAAAGGATTATTGCCAAAAGCCTTTTGCTCCTTTTTTAATATCAATGCTCAATAAAATCATTTTTGTAATTAATTGGTAATTTAATTTTTGATTGTAGTTTATTTTGGCAATTTTTTTTAAGATGATAAAACCATTATTAATTAATTCTGCTCCTAATTCATCTAATACACGCTTATCAAGTGCAATTGAAAAGTGATTTGTAGCATTGTTTAAAGCACAAATAAAAGTATTTTCGTATGTAATCATTGGTTGATTCCACCCATAGTGGGCTTTTAAATTGGGGTCAACCTCTAAAATAAACTTATATAAATCACGTAATTGTTTTTGATGTTTTATGTTTGGGATACTTAAAAAATATCGTTCAATCTTTTCGTTTGGAGTAAGTCCTTGCGCATTTTGGGTACGAGGATATTTTAATTTTTTATAATCAAAAATATTTTTGCACTGTAATTGGAGTGCTTCTTTAACTTCAAGGAGATTTTTATCCCTAGTTGCTTGTAATTTAGGCTTAGTAACATATGAGCAAAATGCTTTTTGATAACTTGGGGCAAGCGTTGAGAAAAAAGTTAATTCCGTATCGTTTAAGTTATTTACAATTAATTCATATCCTGGTATATTCATGTTTGGCTCCTTATTATAATAATTGTAGCACATAAATTTGCATTTTAATGCTAATAAACGGATGATATAACTTGAAATCAAATGACAAAAGTGTAAGTAATATGTTATAATTAATTAGTTTTTGAGGAGGAAAAATGGAAGTATTATCACCAATAAAAAATCTTAACGCGGCTAAAGTAGCAATTCAAAGTGGAGCAGATGCTCTATATTTGGCTTCTCCAAGTTTTGGAGCACGAACTAATGCGAGTATTGATATTGAAGAAATCAAAGTAATAATAGCATATGCAAATCAATACCAAGTAAAAACCTTTATTACCTTTAATACTGTTATTTTTGATAATGAAATATCAGAGTTTTTTGAAGAATTAAATGATATATATGTAGCCGGAGCAAGTGGAGTTATTCTTCAAGATTTTGCTTTAGTAGAAATTATTAAGGCGAATTTTCCCGGAATTGAAATTCATGCCTCAACCCAAATGCATATTCACAATACTCAAGGGGTAGAATTTATTCGGAGTCTTGGAGCAAATCGGGTTGTTGTACCACGTGAAATGAGTTTCGAACGAATCCGAAAAATTAAGGATGATACAAATATTGATATTGAATGTTTCATTCATGGTGCAATTTGTGTTAGTTATTCAGGTCAGTGTTATGATTCGACATTACTAGACCAAAAATCAGCAAATCGTGGACGTTGTTCTCAGTATTGTAGAATGCCTCAACGTATTGTTAATAAGCGTAATAATCAAATCGTTTCCTCAGGTAAGTATCCACTTAATTTAAAGGATATGAATAATCTTGATCACGTAGCAGATTATATTGCAGCCGGAGTTGATTCATTAAAAATCGAAGGTCGATTAAAGAATTTTGACTATGTAGGATTAACAACTACTGCATATAAAGAACAAGTAAATTATTTGTTGCATGATGGCGATATTCCCCAAATATCAAGTTCAGATTTATCAAAAGTTTACAACCGAACATTTACAAGTGGACGAATAAATGGAAAGAATGGACAAGATTTAGTGAATTTAACTAAACCTAATAATACAGGACGTTTAATTGGAACAGTGCTTTCGACAGAAAATAACCTTGATATAGAATACCAATTTTATAAATACATTATAACAATTGAGTGCGATGAACCATTATTGCTTCAAGATAATATTCGTTTTTTAACTGAAAATTATGAAACAGGTCAAGTTGTAGAGAAAATCAAAGAAGTTAGCGGTAATCAAATTACCATCTATTCCAAGTTAAATCCACCTAAACATGCCCAAGTATACCGAACAGCAGATTATGCACTGGTTCAATCATTTACTCAACTTGGAAATAAATTTTCAAGAAGAAGTGTTGTTGACGTAGACTTAAAAGTGGATAATTATGAAATCTTTTATCGTATCTTAAATCACGAATTCAAAGCAAGTGGATTAAAGTTTGAAGCGGCCCAAAAAAGTCCTGTAACAAAAGAGAAATTTTTACAAAAACTATTAAAAACAAATGATACTCCATATGATTTTAATATAGTGAGTTTTACATATGATGAAACAGGATTTATTCCAATGGGAAAAATTGGTCAATTAAAAACAATGATTATTGCTAAAATAGAAAACAACCGTCAAATTATCCGTGAGAAAAAGGAAGTTATCTTACCAAAAGTTAAGTTAGAACAACAAGATGAAGAAATCAAATATTTTGTTGAGGTTAGAACTAAAGAACAATATCTGACTGTTAAAAAACATCCCCAAATGGAAGTGTTAATTGGTGATTTAAAACTAGTTGATGAACTTGAAATTGATCAAAATGACCGCTTAGTTTTACCAAGAATTAATTATAATGATGAGTTTAATGAAGTTGATAAATATGCTAAATTATATTCAAAATTAACTATAAGTGAACTTGGAAGTTTCAAACGTTATCAAAAGCAAAATAAAGATTTAATGGCGAACTTTACACTAAATATTACAAATAAATATACACTTAATAAATTAAAGAACTTAGGATTTAGTAAAAATCTAATGTCAATTGAGCTTAACTATGAAAAGTTAAAAGAAGTTGGTGATGTTTCAACGCTTGTAAATATATACGGGCGAGTTCCAGTAATGATTATGGATTATTGTCCGATTAATCAAAATAAACAAGATACATGTGGTCCTTGTCGCCGATGTCACTCAGGAACGTATGTTCTTGAAGATGAGTATAACCGTGAGTTTCCTTTAATGTATGAAGGAAATGCTAGAATTGGTATGTATTCAAAAGCACCAGTAAGTTTGTTAGATAAACAAGATGAACTTATGGAAATTGGAATTAAAAAATTCCATTTGCGTTTTACTAGTGAAAATGCAGTTGAAGTTGAAGGAATATTAAAAGATTTATTTAATAAAAAACAAATTGCAGGAAAATCAATTAGAGGAAGTTATTATAAAGAAACATTGTAATAATTTAAATATACAGCAAATTAAACAGAGTTAAAAACTGGCATAAATCGTTAGTCTGGTAGTTATAATATTATTTATTTTAAGAGAGGAGTAATAATATTGTAATTATTTTCTAAATATAATTAATTATAAGTATATATATTTGACCTATACCAAATATAATGGTAAAATATAAGTAGGTAAAATTTATTAAAAGGAGAAATATGACAGAAACAAAATTAATTCCAACTCCACATATTGAAGTTGCAGATAAAGAAAAAATTGGAAAGACAGTAATTATGCCAGGAGATCCATTACGTGCTAAATTTATTGCTGAAACATTTTTAGAAGATATTGAGCAATTTAATACAGTAAGAAACATGTTTGGATATACAGGAACTTATAAAGGAAAAAAAATATCAGTAATGGGAAGCGGTATGGGTATGCCAAGTATTGGAATTTATTCATATGAGTTATTCAAATTCTATGATGTTGATAATATAATCCGTGTTGGTAGTGCTGGAGCATATACAGCAGATTTAAACCTATATGATGTAGTATTATCAACAAGTGCTTATTCAGAAAGTACTTTTGCGGAAATTGTTTTAGGAGAAAAAACAAATACTTTAGAGGCAACAGCTTCATTAAATGACAAATTAGAAAAAACAGCTAAAGAATTAGGAATCGAAGTAACAAAGGATGTAATTCACTCATCAGATGTATTCTATCGTAAAAACTTTGAAGATTATAAACGAATTAATAAAGATTATGGTTGTGTATGTGTAGAAATGGAAAGTTTTGCATTATTTGCAAATGCAATGGCAACAGGAAAAAATGCAGCATGTTTATTAACAATCTCAGATAATCTAGTAACACATGAACTAACAACATCAGAAGAGCGTCAAACATCATTTGTAAATATGATTAAAATTGCATTAGAAACAGAATATTAAAAAACTCATTATGAGTTTTTTCTTTTTTTATAAAAAAGTTTGCCAAATGTTTGACTATTACATTTGCTATACTAATTTAGTAGAAGAAAAGCTTCTACAAATCTCTCTTAAATTTAGATACAGATTAGATAGTAATCTCGGTTATGATTGAAAATGTATCACTTAAGAATAGAATAATATCTCTTAACTTTTAAAT
>CAZFWW010000048.1:0-9016 GCA_964522645.1 uncultured Mycoplasmatales bacterium | reverse complement strand
ATTTTCTAAAAAGTATGAATAATCTTGAAGAGAATGGTAATTTATATTAGTTCGTGGGTCTGCAAGGCGTGATCCGTACTGCTTGTTCCCAAAAGTATCAAGTCCCACAAAATCAAGGTAAAAATCAGTATCATTGTTATTAATTGATTTAGCGAAGACTGATTCTTCTTCATCAGTTGTATTGTAATACTTACTGATATTTTTTATTGTAAATTGCCCACGATTAAATTCATATCGCGAATAAATTTTCGTATTATCATGTAACGTATCTAAATATGAACCTTTCTCATAAATATGTTTAACTGTTCCAACATTTACCTCAATTTGATAATTATTTTTAAGTTCTAAATCATAAATTATTTTATTAATTGCATTTGCTTCTTGAATTACCATTCCATTCTCATCTTTAACTTTTACATAATAATCTAGTGGTACATCATCAAAGGTTACATTAAGTTTATTTGTTTTTAATTCTAAATTTCCAATAACATTGCCCTCTTTATCTTCAAGTGGAGCTTTAAATCCATTAAATAAATCATAACCATCATCAAATTCATACCTTAACATACTACGGACAGCTGCTCCATCACGATCATGTTTAAAATCTAATTCATTTGCTGATAAATCAGTATATTTAACATGATTTGCAAAATCAGTTTGATAAATTTCTGTAAATACTCCCTCTTTAAGGTCTATTTTCATTGAAATCGTTTCAGGAGTAATTTGTTCAACAAGCCCGTATAACATTCCTCTAACATTAAACTCATAGTCTAGTCCCTCACTACTAACCTTTTCATTAACAACATAATCTAATTCATAATCATTTATTGTTGCAACGCTATAGACTTCTTGATTAGCATTCAAAAATTCGATTTTATATCCATCATTAATGCTTGGAAGTTCCTCCATTGGCTTTGCTTGATAATACGGAATGCGTTTAAATTCACTCGCATTTTCAACCTCAACTTGAAATGTTTCTCCTAAATCATATCCCGCTTGGTATACAGGAGTACGAACAAACATTATGACTGGTTCTACTTCCAAATTATTAAACGTTCCTGTTTCACCCGGAGTTAGTTTCACACTTTTTCGATTAAGATTTTGATCAATAAATTCGATTGATACGTCTACTTTAGCATTACTGCTGAAATTTACTTTATCGTTTGTTTCAAGTACATAACCTAGATATTGTCGTGACATTCGTTCACCACGACGAAAGGCTTGCAAATTACTACTTTTTATTGCATCATAATCTGGGTCATAACGAAATTCCGTTATTTGGGAATTTTCTAAAGCTTTAACTGGAACAATTGAATTATTAATTCCCCAAAAAATAGTAGTTAATACTACAAAAATCATTAATTTTTTCTTCATTTTTCTCCTTACACCATTATTACTTATTTTAACATATTTTATTAAATTTTAAAAGTATACAAATAAAAAAGCACTGACAACATCAGTACTTTTATAGATATAAATTTGAGAAAAACCAACAGTCAGTTTTAAATGAATATTTTTTATCATTAACATGACTTATCAGTTTATCGCATAATAATTTTCCGTAACCATTTTGTCGGTATCCCGGATACACATAAACTCCTTTAACTTCTACTACCTTTTTTTCAAGTTCATATTTAATGTAACCGACTTTAACATCTTCATCATATAATACTATTTGATCTTCTAATTCGATAAATTTCATTGTTCCTCCAATATTCTTTTTGAGTATACCACATTGTTATAAGTTAAAACAAGAATATACTTTAATTAAAGCGTAATATCATCATCAATATGCAGACGATTACTAAAAAATTCATCTAATACGCTCGTTGTAAGTTTTTTTAAAAACTTGATATTATCATTGTATGATTTGGGCTCATTTTCAATTAAAAAGTCATCTAAAACAACATTTTTTATTGCTTCATATTTTAAAACATGATTTAGCCATAGTGAATATTGAAATACCTTTTTTATCAAAAAAACTTCTTCATGCTTTATTTTATTTTTTCGGTATGAAGATTCACTAGCAAACGAAATTCCTTTTACATATTTATCATGGCAATTTTTCAAATTAAAATTATCAATTACATGAATTACGAGTTCATTCATCGTATTGGCATATTCATTAATAATTTTTTCTCTAACATTCGGAATTAATAAAATCTGCCACATCAAATCAAATTGAATTTTATCATTTTTCTTAATATATAATTTCATACTGTCATTTACTTCAAACCTTTTATCTTTAAATAAAATTGATTGTACATAAAACTGGTAATCTTTTTCTTCATTACAGAACTTAGTTGGTTTAGCAAATAACTCTTGGGTAACTAGCCATTGTTGTTCAAATGCAAAGCGAAGCGGCTGAAACAGAAAACTTTTGCGTAGAAAAATCATTTCTTCTTCTTTTATTTTCTTTTTACTGTATGAATTTTCGTCATACATTCGTGTTTTGGTAATATATTTATATTTAATTCGTTGTAAGTTCCAGTAATCAATAATCATCGGTGATAATATTGGGTTTTCATCTAAATAATTCTCACAAAAACTCTCACGACACTTTTTATTGGCTACTAAATCTAGCACTAATTTTATTTTTTTTCCAACTTCCATTATCATATCCACCTTTTTTGATTTTCTTATATTACTATTTTAACATTTTTTTTAATTTTTTATTAAAAGGGCACTATTTTGATGTTTTTTTTCAATATTCCATTGTTTTTTTTACTTTAAAGGTAATTTATTTTTGATAAAATTATATCTGAATAAAAAAATATAAAACTTTTTATTATTAGGAGGAATATGCATTATATTGAAGAAGCAATTAATACAATGTCATCAACAATCTGGTTATTTTTCTTACCAGTATTAGTTATCATGGCAGTTATAATTACAACTAAGTTTTTTGGGAAAATCCAGAAAAACACGACTGAGAAAAGTAGCATTCACATTAAAGATGTTATCGGTCCTGCAGCCATTTCAATGGGAGCAATGATTGGTACTGGTGCTATTATTGGAGTTCTTGGAAGTATGATGGGTCTTGTTAACAACGGACAAACATACTTTGAAGCAATTGCTGGGTGGGCAGTTATTGGTGCTTTAGTTCTAATTCCATTAAACTACATTGAAACACTAGTTTGCAAAATTACAGACTCTACACCTAAAGTTTACATTTCAAAATTTGTATCACCACAATTTGGAGCAATCTATGCTTATGCATTCATTTTATTATACGTATTTGGATTCGGTGGATTCCAAGTTCAAGGAATCAACTCAGCTCTAGCAATTATTGCTGATATGAGTTTTGGTGTTCAATTTTCAGATATGACTAGATACGCAATGATCGTTATTCCACTATTAGTAATTATTTCGGCAATTGTTTTATCTAAAAAACACGAAGTATTTATTAATTCAATGGCATCAATGATTGGTTTAGCTGTTATTATGTATTTAATTATGATTATTATTTTTGTTACAAAAACATTTGATTATTTACCAACATACTTATCAAATATTTTAGAGGGAATGAAAAACCCTGTTACAATGGGTATCGGATTACCACTTGGTTTAACAGTTGCAGTACAAAGAATTACTCAAACATCAGAACCAGGTCTTGGAGCATTAGGAATGGCTTCACTTGAGAGTGATAGTAAACCACGTGCTGCAGGTTTAATTTCTTTAATCCCAGCAGTTACAACTGTATTCTTAGCAATCTTTGTTACAAGTTATATTACATCATTTGGAGCAAGTGCTGGTTTAATTGATATGAATTCTGGAGATTCATTATTAATCTTAAAAGGTTTCTTCCAAACATGTTATGAAATTGCTGGAATCTATGGATTAATTACAATTACAATCTTTACAATTTTATCAGGAATTACATCATTACTTGGTTCATATTATTTCCTAAGTATTTTACTTGATTACTCAGAAGACACAAATATTAAAATTTATATTTTATTAATCTTTACTGCAGGTACACTTGCAATCTTTGGAGCAAGCATTATCTTTGAAGCAGTTGATTTATTATTATTCTTCGTTACAGGAATTAACGTATTTGCAATTTTTAAATTTGCAACTAAAGAATGGAAAAACTACCAAATTAATAAAAACTAATATCATTAACTAATATGATATCAATAAAAAATCATCCATGAAGGATGATTTTTTTATTAATTATCAATTATTTATAAAAGTACTTTAGCACCTAGAGTATTGAATAGTAATAATTATCATTATCATTAACATTAAAAATGAGTCCTGTAAAATTACAAGACTCATTCTTTATATGTTATTATTTTTGACTATATATATAAACTAATTAATTATTATTTTACTGGTTTTCCATAGTACGCATCTTTTAAGATTTGTTCCATGTCATCTACCATTGCTAATCTTGGGTTTACTGGTGTACA
Organism: uncultured Mycoplasmatales bacterium; assembly: GCA_964522645.1. GTDB lineage: Bacteria > Bacillota_I > Bacilli_A > UBA3375 > UBA3375 > CAZFWW01. Next base: position 4,601 of record CAZFWW010000048.1, on the reverse strand, counting down.
TTGATCTTCGTACGCTAATAATGCAAGGTTTCTTGACTCTTTTAAGAATTCTTCTTCATTTACCCCAATTTCTTTAAATGAACCTTCTACTTTACAAGCAGTTCTTAAGTCAATAATTGCTTGAATTAATGATGAAATACCTTCTTCTGGCGTTCTTGCTGGTAATCCAATATGTTTAGCAATTTCTTGGTAACGAACATCTGCATTAAATGTTTCGTATTTTGGCCATACACCTAATTTTCCAGGTTTTGTTGCATTATATCTAATTACGTAAGGCATTAAAATTGCATTTGTTAAACCGTGAATTGTATGGAACTTACCTCCCATTTTATGAGCAAGTGAGTGGTTGATTCCTAAAAATGCATTTGCAAAACTCATCCCCGCTAATAGTGATGCATTGTGCATTTTTTCTTGTGCTACTGGATCTTTTTCATTAACTGATTTTTCTAAGTTTTCAAATACTAATTTAATTGCATGTAATGATAAACCATCTGTAATATCGTTTGCTAATAATGAAACATAACTTTCAATTGCATGCGTAAGTACATCAAGTCCAGTATGTGCAGTAACTGATGCTGGTAAGTTTTCAACAAATTGCGGATCTAAGATTGCAACTGTTGGTGTTAAAGCATAATCTGCAAGTGGATATTTTTTATTATTCTTTTTATCCGAAATTACTGCAAATGGTGTTACCTCACTACCAGTTCCTGAAGTTGTTGGAATTGCAACAAATTTTGCTTTTTCCCCTAATTCTCCATATTTAAATGCACGTTTACGAATGTCAATAAATTTTTGGTATAAATCTTTAAAGTCGATATCTGGTCTTTCATAGAATAACCACATGATTTTCGCCGCATCCATTGGACTTCCCCCACCAAGTGCGATGATTGTATCTGGCTTAAATTGTTTCATTAATTTAGCACCACGTTCAACTGTTGAGATATCTGGATCAGGTTCAACATCTGTAAATGTTTGAACTTTAACATCGTTATTTCTTTGTCTTAATTGTTCCATTACACGTTCAACATAACCTAATTCTTCCATAACCGCATCTGCTACTATTACTACTCGATTTACATCGTCCATCGTTTGTAAATATTCAACTGAGTATTTTTCAAAATAGATTTTACTCGGAACTTTAAACCATTGCATGTTTTTTCTCCTTTTAGCTAAACGCTTGATGTTTAATAGATTTAATGGTCCAACATTATCACTAACTGAGTTATTACCATATGATCCACATCCTAATGTTAATGATGGTTTAATACTATTGTATACATCACCAATTCCCCCGAATGTTGATGGTGCATTATTGATAATACGAACTGCTGGTACAACTGTCGCAAATTCACGAGCAATTTCATCGTTAGTAGTATGAATTGCTGCTGAGTGACCAAGACCGTTAAATTCAACCATCTGACGAGCTTTATCAATTCCATCTTTAGCTGACTTTGCTTCTAATACTGCTAAGATTGGTGATAACTTTTCACGTGTTAATGGTTCTTTTTCTCCAACCTCTTTACATTCAGCTGCTAAGATAACGATATCTTCTGGCACTTCAAATCCTGCTGCTTTTGCAATTACTTGTGGAGATTGTCCAACTACTGCAGCGTTTAATTTTGCTCCTGAACATGATTTTGAATTTGCATGACAACCAAATACATATTCCTCAAGCATTTTCTTTTCTGCTTCATCTACAAAATAAACATGGTATGATTCAAATAATTTTAATGCTTCTTTATATACAGGTTTTTCAATAATTGCTGCCTGCTCTGATGCACAAATCATCCCGTTATCAAATGACTTTGATAATACAATGTCATACACTGCACGTTCTAATTTAGCTGATTTTTCAATAAATGATGGTACGTTTCCGGCACCTACACCTAATGCTGGTTTTCCTGATGAGTATGCTGACTTAACCATTGCATTACCACCAGTTGCTAAAATTGTTGCAATTCCATCATGTTTCATCAAAGCGTTTGTTGCTTCAATACTTGGTTGTTCTACCCACTGAATTACATCTTTTGGTGCTCCAGCTTTTACCGCTGCTTCAAGTACTACTTTTGCAGCATGCATTGAACAGTTTTGTGCTGATGGGTGAAACGCAAAAATTATTGGGTTTCTTGTTTTTAATGAAATTAATGATTTAAATACTGTTGTACTTGTTGGATTTGTAACTGGAGTAACACCACATACAACACCAACAGGTTCAGCGATTTCCACAATTCCTTTTGTACGATCTTCAGCAATTACACCAACCGTTTTTAAATTACGCATGTAATTTTGAACGTTTTCTGCTGAAAACATATTTTTTGTTGCTTTATCCTCAAATACACCACGTTTTGTTTCCTCAACTGCGTGTAATGCTAATTCACCATGCGCATCAATTGCGGCAACAGTTGCTTTTTTTACAATGTAGTCTACTTGTTCTTGATTTAGCTTTTTAAATTCTTCTAAAGCTTTTGATCCATTCGAAACTAACTTATCAATTGTTTTATTTATTTCTAATTCTTTTGACATTTGTCCTCCATTTCAATACCATACACCCATAGTATAACAACAATTTCACTATAAAAATTAGATATTTATGCTTTCAAACTTTTTTCAATCTATTTTTTTCACATATGAAAATTATTTTTCAGATGAAAACCCTTTATTTGTATACAATTGAAAACTCAATCGATAATTTAGTTATTTTTTTCATTTTGTTATTTTTCATTTAGCATTAGTTTTTTTCGCATTTATTTTTCACAAATGTAAATTTTTTTAACACTTTTCAAGTGGATTTAAAAAATAAAGTACACGAAATTCGTGTACTTTTATTCTAAAAGCTAAAGGTTGCTAATAAGTAACCTGTTAATATTAGGTAAATTACCCCCATACTCCAATTGGTAATAATAAAAATAAGTTTACGGTTTTTATGGCGAACTTTATACATTGCAATTAATGCTCCATAAGTTCCTCCAATCATACTTAGTGTTAATAATACCTTTTCCGGAATTCGATATACTCCTGCCTTTGCCTGTAATTTGTCACTGGCATAAACAAAAAATGTAACAATATTTGCTACTAATAAATATAATAAAAACCAACGCATGCTCTCTCTCTTTCTCTAATTATTCTCTCTACTTAATAATTTTATTTAATATTTGTTCAAAATTTTTTCGTTCATCATTAATACTTAAATCTTTATATCGTGGAATTAAGTGAAAATGAACATGGAAAACTTCTTGTCCTGCCGCTTTTCCACAATTATTTTCTAAATTAATGCCATCACATCCTAATTTTTCACTTAAAATATTTGCAACTTTTGCTACTTCATTTAAATAATTAATTTTACAGTTAGTCAATTCCAATAAATCACGATAGTGCTTTTTAGGAATTACCAGTGTATGTCCATAAGTTTTAGCATTGATATCTAAAAATGCTAATACATCATCATTTTCATAGACTTTATATGCTGGAATTTCTCCTGCAATAATTTTACAAAAAATACAATCCATTTTTCTCCTTAATTTTACTTATTTTATATAATTATATATTACTAAAAAATGAGCAATGGCGGCTGCTAAAACCATTATATGCCAAACACCGTGGTGATACTTAAACTTTGATAAAGCATAAATAATCGCTCCTATTGTATAAATAATTCCACCTGATAATAATAATATTAATTCTGTTGAACCAAGCACTGCAATCAATTGCTTAATTTCAACCACGGCAGCCCAACCCAAAATCACATAAATTAATGTTGATAGTTTGGTATACTTTCCAGTATAAAATATTTTTAAGATTATTCCTATAGTACTTAAAATATACACAATTATTAAGATTATATATGCCATTTTATCATCAATCATTACAGTAATTGGTGCATAGGTTCCACTAATCATTAAAAAGATTGCTGCATGATCAAGTCGTTTAAATATTGACCTTGTTGTATCATGAAAAATTGCGTGATAAAGTGTGCTCATCAAAAACATTGCTAACATTGAGGTACCATAAACTCCGATGGCAATTATTAATTTCGGAGGATAGTTATTATAACTAGCAATTGAAATTAAATATAGTGTACCAAAATATGCAAATATTACTCCAATACCATGAGTTATGGCATTAACAACATCTTCTTCTACTGAATACTTATAAAGTATTTTTCTTGGTAATTTAATCATTTTTCCCCTTTTACAACTCAAACATTATTTGGTTACTTTCTTCAAGTTCGGTAAATACATCATAATATTCTAATTGCTCAAAACTTTTCTTTTTAACTCTTGTTCTTTTTTTGAAATCTTCAACTGTTTTAAATTCTTTTTCTTTTCGTTCAGCAATAATTCTAATTGCTTCTTTTTCACCTAAACCATCTAATGTTGAAAATGGTAAAATTAAACTTTTTTCATCATCGCTAATTACAAATTCATTTGCATCCGACTTATTTAAATCAAATTTTGCAAAACTAAATCCACGTTCACACATTTCTAGTGACATTTTTAGTGAATTTAAAATTGATTTTCGTTTTACCTCTGACATTTCCTCGATGTTAGATTCAATGTGTTCAATTCGCTTTTTTAAAACCGAACTTCCACCAAGCATACTAT
>CAZFWW010000047.1:0-9118 GCA_964522645.1 uncultured Mycoplasmatales bacterium | reverse complement strand
TGCCTTAACACAAGATAAAGTATAACACGATGAGAATATTTTGTCAACTCTTTTTCTAAAAAAATGTTATTTTATTAAAAGTAGTTTTAAAACTATACTTTCTTTATATTTTTTACTTTTCCATAATATTAATTATGAAACGACATTATAAAATAATACTAGGTCTACTTTTTACTATTACTTATTTATGGTATATTTGGCCAGAAAAAGCAACTCAAAACTTAGAACTATTAGATAATCCTCAGGTTTTTAATCAATCGGAATTGGAGGAACTATCCGAAAACTCAATAGTTGAAGAACAAGATATAAAAATAATCGTAATTGACTTGAAAGGAGCAATTACTAATCCTGGAATATATAAAATGAACGAAAATGAGCGAATATATCAATTAATTGAAAAGGCAGGTGGATTTAAAAATGCTAACATTGATTGTGTTAATCAAGCATTAACACTAAAAGATGAATCTCAAATTATAATACCTTATAGTGATGAGAGTTGTGATAATAATCATTCCTTTTCCGAAACTGATACAAATAAAATTAATATTAATAGTGCTTCCATTAACGAATTTACAACTTTACCTGGAATCGGATCTACACGTGCTCGACAAATCATTGAATATCGTGATGCAAAAAATGGGTTTAATAGCATTGAAGAATTAAAAGAGGTTAATGGAATTGGAGAGCAAACATTTTTAAACATTCAAGAATTAATTACTATTTAGTTTTATTTATTATCTGTACATTTACCTTCTTTTATCCAGTACTCTTCAGTCCTATCCTTTTATATTATTTATTTAAAAATTATTCTTTAAATACTTTAATCTACACTTTATTTTGCTTTCTAATAATTTGTTTATTATTTCAAATTAATTTATCACCTTCAAGACACTTACCATTTTTAAATAAACAAATCGTTATTAACCGCAATTTAACTCCAAATTCATTTTGGAGCATCAGTAAAAACACTAAATTTTATTTCCAAGGTGATTTTTCAACATTAAAATATGGCGATATTATTACAGTGGATAAATATGAATGTGGTCCTACCAAAGGTAGTGCATATAATAGTAGTAGTTTTGATTTTTCAAAGTATCTTTTAAGTTATCAAATTCATTATCAATGCGATATCATTGATTTTTCAATTTCTGGTTCAAAGAAAAGAATTGATTATTTACTACTAAATTTCCGAAATGAGTTAATTCAAAAATTTAGCAGCAATCAACCGGTAAATTTATTAATCAACAGTTTGATTCTAGGTAATAATAATTTTAATGATGAAATTAAAGAATCAATTAACAAACTTGGAATCAGCCATCTATTTGTTATTTCAGGTACACATATTAATTTATACTTACTTTTTTTTACTCATTTAAGTGGCATTCTTAATCTTAAATATTCTTATTATAAAAACGGAATAACGTTTGTTTTATTTTTTATCTATATTATGACCGGTTTAAGTATTTCAACTTTTCGGGTAATCTCATTTTATTTATTTAATCTACACTTTAAGCACAGATTAAATATTTTTCTTTTCATTACTATTTGGATTTTTTTCAATCCTTTTATTATATATAACCAAGGTTTCATTTTAACTATTGGTTTAACTTTATTTTTAAATTTTTATCGTGATGATTCTAATCATCATTTTTTGCTCAAAGCTCTACGACTTAATTTCTTTTTATTTTGTTACACAATTCCTTTTCAACTTCAATTTAATGCACTTTTAAATCCACTTTCTTTCTTAATCAACTGGATTTTAATCATAATATTTCCTTTTTTAATTGGATTAATCATTGCTACATTACTATTTCCTTTTTCCGGAATTGTTGCTTTAGTCAATTTGTTAATTTATAGTGGATATTCACTACTAAAACTATTTACCCCGTTAAACTTTCATTTACCAACAATTCCTTTTTGGGGATGGTATTTATTTTTCTATTTTTTTATTTCATTAGTTTACTTTAAAAAAAACAAACTTTTTATTTTACTTTTATTTTTACTAGTGAGTTTTGTCCCAAAAACTACGCAAGGAGTTTTTCTTTTCTATACAAATAATCACTATATTACAGTAGTAAAAACAATCAATGAAACTTACGTAGTTGGAGAAATTAATGAATACAATGTTAAAGAATTAATGAAGTTCTTACGACAATTAACAATCTATCAAGTTGATTATTTAATTTTTACTAAAAGCAATCAAATTGATGCATCAGTCATAAACCAGTTTGAACGAAATTTTACTATTAAAAACATTACTTATCATTAACCGAAAAGATATGTGTTATAATATAATACGGCATTGGAGGTACGATGGTCTACTTTATCCATAGTATTAATGAAGAATTTTTAACAAAACAAATAAAACTATTAACTGGTGATACTCAATTAATTGAATTTTCACTAGAGCCAAATAATGTTATTGACTTAACAAATGAAATTAATAGTATTGATTTGTTTAATGATAATCGTGCATTCATTTTACATAATGCAAATTTCTTTCAAATTAAATCACATAAATTCAAGAAAAAAGAACTTGAACATTTAATGCATGCAATTAATTCGACACATGATATCATTATTATCAGTCTTTCTAAACCAATTAATTTTAAAAACAACTATGTTAATGGTGTTTTTAAAAAAGAATATATTGAGCTTGTTGATGAAGATAAAGTTGTTAATTATTTTCTAAATTTTTTTATCGAGCATCAACAGATTACCATTTCACCATCTGAACTTAATAGAATTAAATATAATTTAAATAATAATTTGTTGGCCATTGAGAATGAATTAATAAAATTACATAATTTTAATAACCACGGACAAATATCTACAAAATCAATTGAAGAATTTGGGATTTCAACTGTTGAAGCAAATAGTTTTAATTTACTTGATTTAATTTTAAAAGGTGATGAAATCGAAGCGAAAAATTTATATGAACATATTTTAATTGGAGGAACTAATCCTGTTTCTTTATTAGGTTTAATTTCTACTCAAATTCGCTTTATTTACCAAGTGAAAATTCTTAATGAAAAACATAGTGCTTCAGAAATTACCCAAATTTTAAAAGCTAATAATTATCGAGTTAAAATTACTCTCAAACAAATTAACCGTTATTCCATTCATCATTTAAGTGGTTTTTACCTAAAGGTTGCACAACTGGATTATCAAATTAAAAGTGGTAAATTAAATCAAGAATTAATTATTGATTATTTACTTTATCGTTAAAATAAGATTTTAAATTAAGCGAATTCATTTTATCACGTTTAACTTCTTAGTTACATGATTAATTGGATTCGTTTTTTCAATAAATATTTTATCTTTCAAATCATCTCTACTTAATTATCATTTTAATTATTCTCTTAATAAAAAGCAAAAACTCCGGAATAAAACCGGAGTTACTTTTAGTAATTATTATTTTTACATATCATTTAATAAATCATTAACATGATTATAATTATCTAAACTGTGATCGTATTTAAAAATCAAGTTTGGTATTCGTCGCATTTTAACTTCTTCTGCTAAACGTTTTTTAATATAACCTTTAGCTTTGTTTAATTGATATATAACTTCTTCCTCATCATCACTATTTAAACATTGAACATATACTTTAGCGTCACCTAAATCTTTAGTTAATTCAACATCAACAACAGTTACAAATTCTAAGTCATCAATTTCTTCATTAATTACATCATTCACTAATAGTTTGATATCTTCTGCTAATCGATCATATTTAAAATTCTTCTTCATCTTTCCTCCTTTTATTCTTCTACACTAAGAATTGAAATGAATGCTTCCTGTGGTATTTCAACACTACCTACAGCTTTCATTCGTTTCTTACCTTTCTTTTGTTTATCTAATAATTTACGCTTTCTTGAAACATCTCCTCCGTAACATTTTGCAAGTACATTTTTTCGCATTGCTTTAATGTTTGAACGAGCAACGATTTTATTTCCAATTGCTGCTTGAATTGGTACTTCAAATTGTTGACGTGGAATTATTTCTTTTAATTTTTCCGTTACTAATTTTCCACGATTATGAGCAAAATCACGATGCATAATTGTTGCAAGAGCATCTACTTTTTCAGCATTTAATAAAATATCAACTTTCACTAGTTTACTCTCACGATATCCAATCATATCGTAATCAAATGATGCATATCCTTTAGAAATTGATTTTAATTTATCAAAGAAATCAAAAACTATTTCTGCAAGTGGTAATTCATATTCTAAAGAAACACGTGTTTCATCAATATAGTCCATTCCTTTATAAATTCCACGCTTTTTTTGACATAAATCCATAATTCCACCTACATAATCATTTGGTGTCATTACTGTTGCACGAATAAATGGCTCTTCAACGCGGTCAATAACTTGTGTTTCAGGCATTTTCGAAGGATTATCTACAATGATTTTTTCACCATTTGTTAAAAATACATCATAGATTACACTTGGAGCTGTTGCAATTAATTCTAAGTTATGCTCACGTTCTAATCGTTCTTGGATTATTTCCATATGTAATAACCCTAAAAACCCACAACGGAAACCAAATCCTAATGCTTGTGATGTCTCTGCTTCAAACTCTAATGATGAATCACTTAGTTGCATCTTTTCTAACGCATCACGTAAATCATTATATCTTGCTGTATCAATTGGATAAATTCCACTAAATACTACTGGTTTTAATTTTTTATAACCAGGTAGTTGTTCTGATGTTGGATTATTAGCAAGGGTTATTGTATCCCCAACTTCTGTATCCTTGATATCTTTAATTGAAGCTGAAATCCATCCTACTTCTCCGGCTACAAGTTCTTTTTTCTTAAGTTCTTTTGGAACGTTAATTCCTAATTCAACAACTTCATAATCTTTATTTGTTGCCATAAACCTAATTTTATCACCAACTTTAACTTTTCCATCCATAATTCGAACTGATATCATTACTCCACGATAAGGATCATAATATGAATCAAAAATCAGTCCTTTTAAAGGTTTATTTATGTCTCCGCTTGGTGCTGGAACTTTTGCAACAATTTCTTCAAGTAGTTCTTCAATTCCAATTCCACTTTTGGCACTTGCCATAACAGCTTCACTAGTATCTAAACCAACTACATCTTCGATTTCTCGTTTTACTCGTTCTGGATCTGCAGCTGGTAAGTCAATTTTATTTAAAACTGGTAATATTTCTAACTCATTATCAATTGCTAAGTAAACATTAGCAAGAGTTTGAGCTTCAACTCCCTGAGCAGCATCAACTACTAACACAGCCCCTTCACAGGCAGCAAGTGATCGTGAAACTTCATAATTGAAATCAACGTGACCTGGTGTATCAATTAAATGTAACGTATAATCCTCACCGTCTTTTGCTCGATATTGTAATTGTACAGCGTTTAGTTTTATGGTGATACCTCTTTCACGCTCAAGTTCCATTGAATCTAAAAGTTGTGATTGCATTTCACGTTTAGCAACAGTATCTGTACGTTCTAAAATTCGATCCGCAAGGGTACTTTTACCATGATCAATATGAGCTATTATTGAGAAATTTCTAATATTTTCTTGTTTCACTTATACTCCCTTAATTTATAATATTTCACTGATTGTATCTAATCCGTCTAACATTAACGATAAATCAACAAAAACATTTGCTTCTAGTATCTCTACTAATTGATTCATTGTAATTATATTCAAAATATTATACATTGAACCACCTGTCAAAATAATTTTTGGTGCCTCACCATTAAAGTGACTTTTTCCAAGTTTAATGTATTGATTTATTACTCCTAATAATCCATACATAATTCCGTCATTTAATTGAGTTAATGTTGTAACTGCTGTCTTATCTGCTGATAATTCAAAAAATTCAAAATCCTTTAATTGACTTGTACCTGCAGTTAAACTATCACGAATTAATCTTAATCCGGGAAAGATATATCCACTTTTATATTGTCCTGACTTTATTACATCAACTGTAATTGCTGTTCCAAGATCAAAAACAATTACATTTTCTCCATATTTATTAATTGTTGCATAATCAACAACAACTCGATCGGCTCCCATTGATGTATAATTTAAATCACCAACATTAATTAACTTTTTATAATCTTCTGGAATTAATATTTTGGTCTTAATTTTTTGCTTTTCCAAATAGTTAATAATTGTCTCATTTACTTCTGGGACAACACTACTTATAAAACATTTTTTTATATCATATCCTTTTATTTCCTCATCTAGATAATCAATTATTTTTCCTGTTTTTTCCGTTTCTACTAACTTTTTTTCAAATTTCCCACTACTATCTTTTATATATAAAGTGGTTTTTGTATTTCCTATATCTAATAAGAGTTTCATCTATATCCTTTATTTCTGCATGTATTAAATTAAGAAAATAGCCCTATTATTCGAAATAGGACTACAGTATCAATTACATGTTATTTACTTTTTTAGCAAGTCTTGACTTTGTACGAGCTGCTGTATTTTTATGCATAACACCTTTTGTTACTGCACTATCAACACGCTTATTTACTAAGTTTAATTGTGTTAAAGCCGCTTCTTTATTTCCTTCAGAAATTAAAACTTCGATTTTTTTGATTTCTGTTCTCATTGCTGATTTATGTACTTTGTTAGTCATTCTTGACTTATTACTTGTAATGATTCTTTTTTTAGCTGATTTAATATTTGCCATTTTTGCTCCTTAATTTTCTATTTTCTTTCTCGTGAAATTATCCGTTTACTATTATATCATAAAAAATATAAACAACAAGTTTTTTATAATATTTCTCCGTTATCTATTGTTATTTGTTGTAACTTCGGATCATTTACAATATTTTTATCAATATTTTTTATATTCGGTGTTATTAAAATTAATTGACTTTTTTTACTTACTAAAGTATATAGTTTTTGCTGCCTTTTATGATCTAACTCACTAAAAATATCATCAATTATTACAATTGGATATGCTTTTTTCTTAGCATATAATAATTCCATTTGAGCAATATTTAGTGCAATTGCGAGTGAGCGTTTTTGTCCTTGTGATCCATATTGTCGCACATTTAAACCATTAATATATAATTCTATTTGATCTAAGTGATTTCCCCACATGATATTTTTATATTGTTGTTCTTTGGTTAAAATACTATCTGTCTTTGGAGTAGGAATATATTTAAAACTGATTTTTTCTTGTTCATTCGATAGCCAATTTACAATTTTTTCCGCACTATTTATCAATTTTTCTAAATATGTACATCGACTTTTAACGATTATTTCATTTAAAATTTCTAATTCATTGTTAATTATTTCTAAATAAGTTTGGTCAATTTGATTATTTTTAATTAATTTTCGCTTTTGTTTAATGAGTTTATTGTAATTGGTTAGTATTTCAAGGTATTCAGTGTTTTCTTGACTCATTTGAGCATTAATAAATTTTCGACGAATGCCTGAACTCCCTTCAACTAAATTAATTGTTTTGGGATTTAAATAAACTACATTAAACTGACCGATTATTTCACTTGGTTTCTTTACATCATGGTCATTTAATTGTAGTTTTAATTCATGTTTTGTCAACATACATTTAATTTTGGCTTCTCGCTTTACATTAATTAAACTATAAGGTTGATTAAAGGTTATTAATTCTTCTTTTTTTGTTGTATTAGGTGAATATAAAAAAGCACAAAAGTATAACGCTTCTGCAATTGACGTTTTCCCTTGTGCATTTTTTCCAGTTATTAATAAATTATCTTTAAATTGAATTTCGACATTTTTTAATTTTCGAAAATTCATTATTTTAAGACTAGTTAGCATTAGATCACTGTAATTGTAATTTCATTATTAACTGTTATTACATCACCACTAAAGACTTTTTTCTTTTTTCGATACTCCATCTCACCATTATATGTAATTAATTCATTAATTAATAAGATTTTTACTTCGCCACCACTTGATACAACATCTGTTGTCTTTAATAAGTTAACAAGTGTAATATATTCTTGTTCTCCAAGTTGAAATTCGATTTTTTCCATTCTACCCCATTCTGATTGGTGAAATTACTTGTAAGTTATTACTATTTTCCACATCTTTTATTGAAAAGGCTGAAATTTCATCAACCATTGATATTATTAATTTTTCAGATCCTAGTGCGTTAATTGCATCTAGTAAAAATTTCGGATCAAACGAGATTGGGAATGGTGTACCTGTTAAATTAGTAATTGTACAATATTCTTCCATTGCTCCTAAGTCTTTAAATCCTGATTTTAATAAAATGTTATCATCAATTACTTCAGTAGTAACATTAGATGAATCTCGATCTGATAATAACACAATTTTTTCTAACACTTGCAATAATTCTCGCGCTTGAACTTCATAAGCATAATTTGTTCCTTCTGGAATCAAGCGATTTAAATTTGGATACTCTCCATCTAATAGTCTTCCTTTTAACATTAATGCATCACTTTGAATGATTAATTGATTATTACTCGCAGAAAGGTTAATAACATTACATTTTGAAATTTCAAAAATTCTAATTATATCTGATAATAAGTTACGATTAATTGTAAAGTTTGAACTTTTTGTTTGAATATCATTAAAATATGCAATTGCCAAACGACGAGCATCAGTTGACCCTACTTTTAACCCTGTTCCATCAAAGTTAAAATTAATTCCTGTTAATAATGGACGTGCATTATTTTGAGCCACGGCATATTTTGTATGATTATATGCATTAATAAATGTTTCTGAAGATAAACTTATTAGGTTTTCATTATCTAAATTATATTGAATATCAGGATATGTAGTTACATCATATCCTGTTAATTGAATCTTTGATCGATTTGTTTTAATTAAAATAACATTATCAATTTCAGAAAATTCAATATATTCTTCATATGTTTTTCTAATTAAACTAATTAAATAATGTCCTGGTAGAATAATTATACCTGGTTCTAATATTTCATAATGTTCTGATATCGTATATGTAATTGCTAGATCTTCTTTTGATGCTGTTAATGTTAATTCATTATTTTTAGCTGATATCTTAATTCCCTTAAGGCTTTCAAGAACTGTTTTATTTGGTAATGCTTTTTCGACAATACCTAATCCTTTTAGTAGTTCATCACGTTGAATTTTAATTT
>CAZFWW010000046.1:0-9562 GCA_964522645.1 uncultured Mycoplasmatales bacterium | reverse complement strand
TATTGCTACATCGCTTGATGATACTGTTCTTAGTTATGCAATGAATGCATACTCAGCGGGATGCGATGGTGTTGTTTGCTCACCACTTGAGGCGAAGTTAATCAAAGAAAATACAAATAGTTCCTTTTTAACAGTTACACCTGGGGTGCGTCGATTAATTGATGTTGTTGGTGATCAAAAACGAATTATGACACCAGCAAAAGCCCGTGAAAATTTAAGTGATTACATTGTTGTCGGACGTCCAATAACACAAAATAAAGATCCAAAAGCAGCATATCAAGATATAAAAAAAGAATTTTTAGGGAGTGAATAATGAATTTTACACAAGAATTATTAAATAAAAAAATTGTCTTTTTAAGACCTTCAGACCCATTTACATGGGCAAGCGGAATCAAGTCTCCGATTTATTGTGATAATCGTTTAACATTAGGTTATCCAGAATTAAGAACGTATATTGCAGAGACAATGGCTCAAACTATAACAGACAAATACAGTGATTGTGAAGTGATAATGGGAACAAGTACAGCAGGAATTCCCCACGGAACATTAGTTGCTGATAAATTAAATAAACCATGCGGATATGTTCGTGGTGGAGCGAAAAAACATGGTCGTGGAAAGCAAGTAGAAGGAGCAGATGTTGCTGGAAAAAAAGTTGTAGTAGTTGAAGATTTAATTTCGACTGGAAAAAGTAGCTTAGAAGTAGTAGATATTCTAAAAGAAGAAGGAGCAATTGTCCTTGGAGTTGTAGCAATTTTTAGTTATAATATGAAAAAAGCGAAAGATGCTTTTTCTGATTATAAATTAGATGTTGATTTAATTACTGATATTGCTAAGTTGTTAGAATTGGCAATTGAAATTGAGTATGTAACAACTGAAGAAGCAAAAAAAGTAGAGAAATTTTTAGAAAACCCAAATGATTGGCAATAAATAAGTTTGATTAGAGAGAAGCATTTTAAATGTATTTCTCTCTTTTCTTTTCTAAGATTATTAATAAATTTATTGATATAATAATTTTATAAAAAATATCTAATAGTTGCTGCTAATTTATTACGATAAAATAATTAAAGTTTGAAAGGGAATAAAATGTTCATTGAAAACTATAATAAAAACCGGGAATGTTTAACAAAACTTGAGTTTAAAATAATTAATGAAATAATTAATGAACAAAATATTAATTTAACAACATCTATTCATAAACTAGCAACTAATCATAATGCTAGCGTTGCCACCATTAATCGCTTAGTTCATAAACTTGGTTATCGTGGATTTATCGAATTTAAAGTGGATGTAACGGATTATTTCAACAAAGAGATTAATGTATTAAAAGAATTAAGTATTGATATTCTAGGAGATACCAAAGCAACACTAGAGATGTTAGATCAAATTGATATCCAGAAGATTTGCGATTTAATTAAAAATGCTAATAAAATAATGATTATTGGTTATGGAATTAATCATTATTTAGCAAGAATTATGGAAGTTAAATTAAAAGTGATGGGAATTGATGCAATTCATAATACAAATGCATATTACAGTCGTTTAGAACTAAAAAATAAAAATCGTCCTGACTTAATTATTGCACTTTCAAAAACTGGTAAAACTGAAGAAGTTGTAAGTGTCTTAAAAGATGCATATCAGCTGCAAATCCCAACATTATTGATTGCTGAACAAACAACAGAAAATCATAATCTTTATGTTCAACATTTAATTGAAACAACTCCTAGTATAGAAGATGATTTATATTTGAATACCCGATTACAAGCACATGTTGTAATTGAATATATCTTAAAAAATTTACAAAAAAGAATTTTAAAGTAGTGTTTAGGCACTATTTTTTTTGATGAAATCTAAACTGTAACATTGTTACAGTTTTGGGTACATTTGAAAAATGGATTTTGATTATAATATGTTTAAGGAGGAGAAATGAAGAAAGTTTATTTAATTCATCATACCCATTGGGATTATGAATGGTATTTTACTGAAAATGAAAGTAAAATCCAGTTGAATTATCATGTTAAGGAACTATTAAATTATATTCAACATCAAAACATCAGTAACTATCATCTTGATGGGCAAACATCAATAATTGATTCGTTTTTAAAAGATAATCCGGATTATTATGACAAGTTAAAAACCCAAATAACAAATAATAACATTTGGACAGGTCCATGGTATACCCAATCAGACCAGTTTCTTGTTCGGGGTGTAAGCATAAATAAAAATCTAGAATTAGGATTAAAAAAAATGCGTGAACTCGGAGGTGATGTTTCTTATGCATATGTTCCTGATGCTTTTGGGCAACATCCGGATTTAATTGATTTATATCACGAAAATAACTTATATAATCTGGTTTTTTGGCGTGGAGTTGACCCAAGTAAGATTACGAGAACAAGATTTATTTGGCAAAAAGGTTCAAAGCAAATAACGGCAATAAACTTACCATATGGATATTATTATGGATATTTACTTGATGATTATGAAAGTTTACTTGAATTTATTCAAAAATATGAGCGAGACTTTCCAGAAGATGAGATTATTGTTCCGATTGGTGGAGATCAACGAGCAGTAGATTATCAAATAAATCAAATTGTTGCTAAATATAATAATAACCAATCAGACTATCAGTTTATAGTCAGTAATTATGAGGAACTCTTTAAACTAAAACCACGAACAAAGTTACCAGTTTATCAAGGTGAAATGTTAAATGGTGCACGCTCTAAAATTCATCGTTCGATTTATTCGACAAGGGCTGATCATAAAATATTAAATAATAAATGTGAGAATTTATTAATTCATCAAGTTAATCCACTGATGTTAATGGCACAAAAAATTGGGATTAATCATGAAGAAAAGTTACTAGAAAACATCTGGATGGAATTATTAAAAAATCATGCTCATGATAGTATTGGTGGTTGTAATAGTGATGTGACAAATTATCATATTACGCATCGTTATTTAGTAGTAATTGAACAACTTGAGAGTATTATTGATTACTTAGTTCGGAAAATTAGTGAAAGTAATGCTCAAGATAATCAACTGTATCTTTTTAATACTTTAAGTTTTTCAAGGAAAGTCGAACAAGAATTAGTAATTTCAACAGCGACTCCTAGTTTTACAATTAACGAAAATGAATCGCAAATCCGATATAATATCGTTGAACAAAAACGAGTTTATCATGGTAGTTTAACCGAAGACATATTTGATGAGAAGCAATTTCATTATGAAACTACAATTAAACTTACAGTTGAAATGGGAGCGTATTCGATTAAAAAATTACAAATTAATGAAGATGATAAAGTAAATGTTGAGTTAAAAAAGGTAGGTAATCATCACCAATTGTTGAAAAAATTTAATATTGTCTTTACTCCTGATGCTGGAGATGGATATGATTATTCTGATTTGGATGAGAATTATATAATTGAATATCGGGCAGAACAAGCAAAACAAATTGGGTTAAACACATATGAAATACAAGTTAAATTACCGAAAAACTTAACCGGATGGAAAGACCGAAAAAAGCTGGAGAATCATACAATTAAAATTGAGATAAACCATGAAGAAGAATTAGATAAATTTAAAATATCGTTTATAAATAAGGTTAAAGAGTTCCGCTTGCAAATTAAATGGAATCAAGAACTAGGAAATAATTATCATTTTGCGGATGGACCACTATTTTTTAATAAACGTTATAATATTGATGAAAACATCGATAATTGGCAAGAAAATAATTGGTGCGAAGAACCAACAAGTATTTATCCAATGATTAGTGTCGTAAATTTTGATACTAAACATAATTTAATTACAAATGGGACTAAGGAGTATGAAATTAAAGAAAAACACTTGTATTTAACGCTAATGCGTAGTGTTAGTTATCTTGGAAAGCCCAGTTTAAAGCGACGACCTGGAAAAGCTAGTGGTCAAGAATATAAGTGGGTACCAACACCAGATAATGAAATGAAGGGTGAATATGAATTTGAGTTTGCCTATTATCAAGAGCACGATTTATCTCAAGTTAAGCGAAAGGTAATATGTTATCAAAACCGGATTAATTATTATCAAATCCAGAGCCTTAACCGTTTTACAGGGCGATTAAAGTATTTTACAAGTAATCAAAATCAATTGTTAGATGTAAAATTAGATACAAATTTATTAAAAATTGATTTACCACAATCATTAGTATTAATGGGGATTGAACCCAAAAATAATGGTTATCAACTACAAGTTGTTAATTATGGACAAACACCTGTTGAATTTAAGAATAAAGTGATTGAATCAGGAATGTATAAAAAAATTTATTTGGAGGAATTATGAAGAAAATTTTAGCGATTACGTCGTGTGCTGCTGGAATTGCGCACACATATATGGCAGCAGAATCAATTGAGAAAAAAGCCAAAGAATTAGGCTACGATATTAAGGTTGAAACTCAAGGTGGAATTGGTGTTGAAAATGAATTTAGTGCCGAAGAAATAAAAAGTGCCGATTTAATTATTATTGCAAGTGAAGTTGATGTAGCACTAGAACGTTTTATTGGAAAAAAGGTTTTTGTTACTGACACAAAATTAGCAATTTCTAAACCAGAAGAATTAATTAATCAAGCATTTTTAAGTGCCAGTATATACAGTGTTAAAGGTACAAAAGTTGGAGATGTAACACTGGGAAAAACTGATAGCAAAATGGTTAAACATTTAATGAATGGGATAAGTTATATGATGCCAATGGTAATTGCAGCCGGATTATTAATTGCAATAGCAAACATCTTTGCTTTTTCTGCAGATGAAGCTGGAAATATTGTAAATTGGGGCTTTGATGTGGAAACACCGTTTGGTTTATTTATGAGTAAATTATTTGCAGTTGGGCAAGCCGGATTTCTGTTAATGATTCCCGTATTTGCCGGTTATGTTGCAATGTCAATTGCTGGAAAACCGGGTCTTGCTCCAGCAATGATTGGTGGTTATTTAATAAATTCACCAGAGTTTTTAGGAACCGAAGCAGGTGCTGGATTTATTGGAGCAATTATTGTTGGATTTATTGTTGGTCACATTGTTAAAATGTTAGCAAAATTAAGTTGGCCGAAAATTGTCCAACCACTGGTACCAATAATGATTATTCCACTAATTGCTACGTTTTTAATTTTTATTATTAATTTTTACGTATTAGGAAAACCAATAGCCATTTTAATGAGTAACTTGTATGAATGGTTAACGTATATTTCAACTGAGTACACAGCTGCTCCATTTATAATCGGTGCAATCTTTGGAGCAATGATTGGTTTTGATTTAGGTGGACCAGTAAATAAAACAGCATTAATTGTTGGAACAGCAATCTTTACGGATACAGTAACTAAATATGGAATTGGTGATGCTAATTTTATTCCCCAGACGGCAACTCAAGCAGCAATTTCTGTTGCTCCACTTTCAGCATGGTTATCAACAATTATGTATAAAAAATATTATTCACCAGAATATCGAATTTTAGGAACTAATGCCCTAGGAATGGGGATGGTTGGAATTACCGAAGGTGCAATACCTTTTGCAGCATCAAATCCACTTATTTTCATACCTGCAAATGTAATTGGTAGTGCAGTAGCAGGTGGTTTGGTTTCAATGATGGGACTTAAATTTTATGGTGGAATTGGTTCACCGCTTGGAGCAGTTGTTGGTTATATAGAACAACCATTACCGATAATTCCGTGGATATTAGCAATTTGTTTAGGAGTGTTGATTACAACAGCATTAATTGGTATCGGCTTTAAATATCAGGAGCGTAAATATGAAAGTAACTAGTGTTGAAATTATTGAAAAATGTGTAAATAAAGAAGAGTTATTCACAATTATTGCCAATAAGTTTAAGGAAAAGTCAATTATTACAGATGCAAATGTATTTGTTCAAGCATTAATTGCTCGGGAAAACGAAGTAAGTACAGGATTTGTTGATGGATTTGCCATTCCCCATGGGAAGTCAGAGGTGGTTAATGAACCGGGTCTTCTTTTTTTAAAATTAAATTCGGGAATTGATTGGCAAAGTATAGATGGTGAGTTAATAACATCAGTTTTTGCTTTGGCAATCCCAATGTCGGGTGCTTCAGAACATTTAAAAGCATTAACTTTGATTTCACGTAAGCTTGTCGATGAGGAATTTAGAGCAAAATTAAAATGTGCCACAACAGAAGTAGAAATAACCAAATATCTACAGTTAATTTTAGAATAAGCATAATAAAAGAGCCTATATTTAGGCTCTTTTATAATTTAGATAAGTTATAAATATCAAAAAAATATAACTATACATTATATTTGCCACAAGTTTGCCACACAAATTTTGTATACTATGGATGTACCAAAATGATAAGAAACATTTAGAGAAAACAAAATGGGGAACCTAGATGTTGGTATAAGCAGATTAAGTAGAAATGAAGACTAAATATCAAAATATAATTATAAAAATAGGAGCGTACTATGAGTAAAAATCAGAAAATAATATTGCTAATTATTGGAGTAATTATAATGGGAGCAATGATGATAATATATAGTGGCTATGTAATTTAAATGGGAAAAATTCTAGTTACTCATATTTGATAGATATTTAGGTGACGAACGAGTGAAATTTGTAAAAGTAAAAATTGAAATGGAACAAGATTGAAGGAAGTTTGGTATATTAAGGTGAAATAATGGATTTGTTATGCCTTTAATAACAGATTCGTAATATGTGTGTTAACCAATGTTAGCACATTTATTTTTTAATCAAATTAATAAATTAGATAGATAATTCAAGTCTTAACGGGAGATAATATGAATTTGGGATTTCATAATGAATAGTGCATCATTTGTGTTAATTAGCTTTAACATTATGTTGTTATTATTAATAATACAAATAATAAGTAAAAATAAATCACGCTTAAAATTACTATGTAGTGATGCATATGATAAATATATAAAAATAAAGGCTGGAATAGTTATTGTAATTTCTTGTGTTATTTTCTGGGGGTTATTAATTTTATTTACCCTTGATTTAACTAAAGATGTTTCGGATCAATATGTTATTATAGATCATCTAAAAACTGATGTGGTTGATACATCAACAGTCCGTACCGAAAAACTAAAAATCAAGTATACAGATGACATTAAAAATGAAATAATTATTCCAATTACTGTTAAAATAGGTGAAACAAGATTAAAACTTTTAAAGCAAGTTGAGTATGTAACGGCATCAAACCAATTAGTTCAATTTGAAAAACTGGGGATTGATTTAAAACTTGCTGATGCGAATAAAACAACGGTAGAATTTGATGCAGTTCAGAAGTATCCGACAATCAATTTAAAAGTTGGTCAGAAACTTACGTATGAGCAGTTAGTTAAAGAAAGTGAAATAACAGTAATTGATTTAGTCGGTGTTGATAAATTAATTTTAAAAGAACTGTATTTAAATCGAATGAAAAGTTTTATTCCAATAGAGCATCTTCTTGTAATGCCAAGCGTTTTTTGTAGTACATTTATCTGTTATATTTTATTACACTTTAATTTAAGAAAAACAGTATTAAATGTTTTAGTGTTTACAGCAACAATAATATTTTTACTATTAATTAAGAAAACACTGATAATTGAAAAATTATATTTATTAAATAGTGTGTTTGGATATATATTTATAATCAGCTTTTTAGGAATCGAATTGATTTTATTACTAAAAGCAAATATTATTAATATGCAAAGAAAAAATTCAAAAATCAAAAACTTGTTATAATAGTAGTGAAAAAGTAGGTGATTATTTGAATATTGGAATGAGAACAATTAAAACAGCAATTGCAGTAATGATTTGTATATTAACTCGGGATATTTTATACATGATGGATATCTACTCATTTAATATATTTTTCGCAGGTATTGGAGCTGTAAATGCAATGCAATCTTCGATTAATGGAACAAGAAAAGCCGGATTTAACCGAGTGTTTGGAACCGTAATCGGTGCAGTAGTTAGTTTAATGATATATCCATTAAATATTATTGTATTTGATGGAAAGTTAGATTTTTTATTTGCTGGACTTGGAATTATAATTGTAATTAAAATAATAACAGAATTAAACAAACCAAATGCAGTTTTTGTTGGGTGTATCGTCTTGATAGCTTCGGTTACAAAAATTGATAGTAATGAAGCAATTTTATTTTATGTATTAAATCGTACAATTGAAACAACTTACGGTATATTGGTTGCAGTAGTTGTAAATGAGACAATAAAACCGCCACAAAAAGAAGAGCACTAACAGTGTGAATCGATAATAATTAAATTGAAAATAATGATTAAAAAACACCCAAAAGTAAAATTTAGGGTGTTTTTATTGTAAATATAAAAAGTAATTAGTTTGGTTACTAATCGGTACAGTATTATTAATAATTGTTTTTTCGTTTGTTTTAAGATTGTATTGGGCAATTTTATTATTATCAAAAGTATTGTAGAAATATAAATAATCATTTGCTTGGTATGAAAATTTAAAGTCATTCAAAAGTAATTGGGGCTGATTAAAATCAAGATTTTCAATAAGAATATAATTTGAGGTATTGGTATTGTAAAATAATAAATTATTACCATTATTACTAACTAAAGTTAATAAATTATTATCAGCTGAAAGCTGGTTTGTGTTGGTGAAAAACAATTCATTATTATATGTTGTTACTCGACCTTTATCATCATTATAATATAATTCTGTATGACCAATCTCAATAAATCCTTTATCTAATAAAGAAATTAATTGATTGTTATTATCATTTAAGATTGGAGTAAATGTGCGAATTAAGTTTAGGTTTTTATCAAATGTAAGAATGTGTTGTGAGTTATTTTTATTATTATCAAAGTCAAAATCTAATGTAGTGACATAAATAATATCATTTTTGTAATGAATTTGTTTAATTACATTATCAACTTCTGTACATTTAGGATCTTTTAATTCCGCATTTGCAATACAAACTTGTGAAGTGATTTTATCTTGATTATTTTGGTAAGAAAAAATAATATTATCAGATTCATCAAAAGTAGTATGATGGATATTTTCAAAAAAAGTTTCTTGGTTTTTGGTAAGATTAAATTTATTTGCTTCTTGTCCAGGAGTAAGTAAATTTAATTGTAATAGTGCTTGATCAGAGTGTAAATAAATATCATTGTTGTTTTGTTTCACGGTAAATATGTTATTATCACTAGTTATTAAAAATGGATGGTTTTCAGGAGAATATAAAATTGATTTATCAAAATTTGTCGATAGTAATAGATAATTATTATTTGTTGAATAGTAAGAAATGAAATCTAAGTCACTTCGTAATTGAGAGAGATTTAAACTAACTAGAATAACAAAAAAAATTGTACTAAAAAAAGTATGGGTCGATTTAACCCGCTTAGTATCAACGACAAGTCCTGCAAATGAAAATACAAGTGCTAAGGTTAAAAACCTAGGACTAAAATTGGTTAAACTAACTTCAAATGAATTAATAAACCATAAATTATAAAATGAGCCAACCAATACATAAGATAAGACAATCAAGATAACAAATTTTTTCTTTTTACTTTTAATGGTTTTCTTATA
>CAZFWW010000045.1:0-9585 GCA_964522645.1 uncultured Mycoplasmatales bacterium | reverse complement strand
TTTCATTAATCGAAATTGCTAACAACAATAGTGGTTATTTCGATAAATGGGAATGTCCAACTGCCGAGTAAAATTGCTTAAATAATATAGAATAAAGGAGAATTATGAAATATATTTTTATTCACGGACTCGGTCAAGACCATACATCATGGGACGGAGTCTTAACAACTTTTAACCATAAAGAAGAAGCTATATGTGTAAATTTAAAAGAATTAGTTAAGGACACAAAAATCACTTATTCTAATTTATACAATGGATTAGAAAAATATTTAGAACAATTTGATGAACCATTCCATTTATGTGGTTTATCACTTGGGGGAACCCTTGCTCTAGATTATACAATTAATCACCCAAACAAAGTAGGAAAACTAGTTTTAATTGGAGCACAATATAAATTTCCAAAGTTAGTAATGAAACTTCAGAATATTGTGTTTAAATTTTTACCCAAATCACAGTTTAAAGATCTTGGTTTTCGTAAAGAAGATTATATTAGTATCTGTAAATCAATTGAGGATATTAAATTAACATCAAGTTTAAATTCTGTAACTTGTACTTCACTTATTATCTGTGGTAAGAAGGACAAAGGAAATAAAAAAGCAGCAAAGAATTTAAATAAAATGTTACCAAATTCTGATTTAATTATAATTCCTAATACAAAGCACGAGGTAAATACCCATAATCCTCAAGAGCTAGTAACTATACTAAATAAATTTTTTAATCAAGATTAAAATAATAACTTCAAAATAGTTAGCAGAATAAGTATTTAACTTATTCTGCTTTTTTCTTGATATTTACTTGTTTAATTATTTTAAAAAACTCTGATTTAACTCATCCAATCAATTCGATCATCAAAATTCCATTTAGCAGTTATTTTCTTTTTATTTGTTAAAAAACTAATTGAATCATAACCCGTTATATCACCATAACCAAACTTTGAATACTTTAGCCCACCAAAGCCAAAAGGAATACGAGGTACTGGAACTCCAATATTTATTCCAATCATTCCTGATGTTAACTTTTCAGCTAATTTAAGTACAATTCCTTGCTCGCTATAAATTGATGCACCATTAGCATATTTTAAACTATTTTGAATTGTAATTGCCTCATTAATTGTTGCAACATTAATTATTTCTAATACTGGTCCAAAAATTTCTTCATCACCAATTGTTTCTGGAGTTTGATGTTCGATTATCGTTGGATAGATTTTTTTCGAACTAACACCATTTAAAAGTACTTTATCGTGATGTTTCGCCACAAAATTGGTAATTAAATTATGATTACTTTCATTAACTATCTCGGCAATCTCTGTCATTTCACTTGCTCGTTTAATTAATTGTTGTTTTAATTCAGCTTGCTTTCCAACCAAAATCAACATACTTGCAGCCATACAGCGTTGACCACCCATTCCAAAAGCAGAATTTAAAATTTCTGTAACTGTTTCTGTAACTTGGACTTCAGGTGTAACAATCAAACAATTTTTAGCAGCACCTAAAGCGAGACAACGCTTTAAATTCATTGCACTTTTTTGATAAATTATTTTTGCAACTTCACTACTTCCAACAAATGTAATTGCATTTGTTTTTTTATGTTCAATTAGTGCTGTTACAACTTCTTCTTCACCATAGACAATATTTATTACCCCCTTAGGAACTCCCGCTGATATAAGTAGTTTTGCCGCTTTTAAAATTGCCATTGGTGTTTGCGTACTTGGTTTAATAACAACTGCATTACCAAGCATTATTGCATTAATCATATTCCAGTGTGCAACCATTAATGGGAAATTAAACGGAGTAATAATTATTACAATTCCAACAGGTTCTATTACTTCATGAACATTAATACCACGACTAACTGTTTGTGATTTTAAATTAAGAAGGTTGGGAATTGAGATTGCATAATCAACTAATTCTAAAATATTTTGAATTTCTGCTTGGGCTTCGGTTAATAATTTTCCGTTTTCTAGTCGAATTAAAGTTGTTAACACTTCTTCATTTTCCTTGATTAATTGTTGATAATTTTTTAAAATTTCACGACGCTTTTGATACGTTGTTTCTTGCCATTTTTTTTGTTCTTCTACTGCATTATTAACAATATTATCAACTTCGTTTCCACTAGTTTTTACTACATCATAAATGTGCTTTTTTGTTACTGGACTATAAACCTTCGTTGTAAACTCTGGTTGATAAACATCATCGCTTTTACTTAAATTATTTATTAACATCGATGTCTCCTTTGTTTTTGTTTTTCCGTTATTTTCGCTCTTTTTTCCTGCTGTTTTTCCGTTAGATTTACACCATTAAAACCAACTTCCCAAAAACTATCATAACCTTTAGTCATTGTTTTAGGTAATACTTTAATATCATAAAGGGTTGACTTTGAATTATTAGTTATTTGTTGAACTTGATTATTGTTATTTACTTTTACAGCATCTAATCCATACCCTTGAGCAATTTTCGCATAATCAGTTAAAATCAATTGCTGACTTTCACTATTTTGCTCACGGAACTCAGTTTGATAACTTGGTAAATAATATTCATTTTGTAAATTATTAATGCAACCATAACCGCTGTTATCAAATAATAAAATATTAATTGGCATTTGCAGTTGACATGATGTATACATTTCACTGTGCATCATTAAAAAACTACCATCACCAACAAAAACAAATACAGGTCGGTCAGGTTCTGCGAGTTTAACTCCTAGACCAGCAGCAATTTCATATCCCATACATGAATATCCATATTCAACATGGTATGATCCTGGTGCAGTTACAGACCATAATCGTTGTAAATCTCCAGGTAAACTTCCAGAGGCGGTTACAATTATTGCATCTTTTGGTAATTGACTATTTAAACGTAAAATTACTTGAACTTGATTAAGATTACTACTACTTAGATTAGCAAATTCAAAAGCTGACTTTTCATTAGCATCATTAATTATAATTGCTGATGTCTCTTTAAGTTTAGATTTTATTGCTTGCCATTCGTTTTGATAACTTTCATAGTCATTATTAATTTTTCTTTTTACCTTGTTTGTACTGATAAGTGCTTCAAGTACAAGTTTAATATCTGCTTGAACTATTTTTCCACCAATTTTTCGGGCATCAAACTGATTTAAATTTACATTAATAACTTCTTGGTTAATCCCAATTGTATTAGATGACGAAGTAAAATCTGTGTACCTTGTTCCAAGACCAATAATTAAATCAGCATTTGCAATCATTTGATTTGCGGATTTTGTTCCAGTTACACCAATTCCACCTAAGTTGTAGTGATTGTCAACTGTTGTACCTTTTCCAGCTTGCGTTTCAACATAAGGAATGTTGTATTTTTTACAAACTGCTAATAACTCTGTACTTGCCATACTATAATTTACACCACCACCACAAATTATTACTGGTTTTTCAGCATTATTAATTGCTCTAATCAATAATTCTATTTCGTTTTCACTTGGAATAAGTCGCTTAATGTCCCAAAATTGC
Organism: uncultured Mycoplasmatales bacterium; assembly: GCA_964522645.1. Classification (GTDB taxonomy): domain Bacteria; phylum Bacillota_I; class Bacilli_A; order UBA3375; family UBA3375; genus CAZFWW01. The sequence goes on along the minus strand of CAZFWW010000045.1, from coordinate 6,104 downwards.
TTTTTCAAATCATCGGGAGCAACTTCAATAATTTGTGTTTGAATATCCTGTGGTAAAGCAATTGTTACCGTTCCCGTTCGCTTTGGATCTGTTAAGACTTGCATTGCGTTATTGAGTGCCGTAAAAATTTGGTCTTTACAAACAATTCGTTCAAAGTACTGCGACACTGGTTTTAAAGTATCATTTACTGTTATTTCATTTGAACATTCCATTTCAATTTGTTGTAACACCGGATCTGGCTGACGTGATGTGTATGTATCACTCGGAAATAATAATAACGGAATTTTATTTACAGTTGCACATGCAGCAGCAGTCACTAGATTTGTAGATCCTGGACCAATACTTGTTGTTACACCATAAATCTGTGTTCGTCTTTTTTGCTTGGCAAATGCCATCGCACTAAGCGCCATTGATTGTTCATTTTTTCCTTGAATTACATCTAAACTATGATTTCCTTGACTTAGTGCATGACCAAGCCCAAATACATTACCATGACCAAAAATATTGAAAATTCCTTTAACAAATTTTGTTTCTTCTTTATCAAAAATAAGATATTGATTATCTAGATATTGGACAATGTACTGTGCTACTGTTAATTTCATTTTTCCTCCAACAAGTGTAGATGTTCTTTGTCATATACCCGCTCTGTCCATGGATTATTTGGTAAATTTAAGATAATCCAACAATAATACATCGGGTATCCTGGAGCAGTTACTTGCGGGTGAATTAAATTACCAGGAATAATTTCCAAATCACCATTTTGAATTACTCGTGCTTCATCACCAACAACGGAAACACCAAATCCTGAAGGATGTTGATATTGGTAATAATAAATTTCTGGTTGCTCATGGTAATGTGGTGGATAACTTGACCAACTCCCACCACTGCAAACAACTTCCCCAATAACAATATTAGCCAGTGGTTCAATTTCATAATTTACAATATCCCGAATTATTCTTTCATCTTTTGGGGTAAACAATGGATTAGTTACTACATTATCCACTATTTCTTCGTTATAAATCTTTGGCGGAAATAAATTTTTATTTTCAACATTTATAACTAATAACTTAGTTTCTAAAAATGCTGTAATACAACATGTTTGTTGATAATTTAAATGAATAAATATCGGATTATCATCAAACGGATTTTTACGCTTAAACTGCGTTTTTATTCCATTTAACACTACCTCTATTTGCCCAGAAATTAATAAAATTCCCGTTTCAAATCCACTTTCTGTTTGCCATGTTTCACTTGGTAATAACCTTAACTCATCAAGTTTAATTGGTGCCAGTGAGTTTTCAATTGCATTTAATTGTTTTCTAACCATATTTGCTCCTTTACAATATCTTCAGTAACTAAGCCACTATTTTGTACATACTCTGTAATTTCTTTTCTGGATTTTAAAGCATCAGAACAACTATGGCTACTAACAACTAATGATGCGTGAGCTGATGCTGCATTTAAACTATCAATTATTGATTCCCCAAGAACTTCACCAGCAATAATGCAACTAGCATATGCATCGCCACCACCAAAGGCTTTTTTTAAAGATGCTGGATAAATTTCAACATTAAACTTTTTTTGGTTTTGGAAACAAATTGACCCATTTGCACCATCTTTAATGATTATTGTTTTACCGGATAAATTTAAAAATATTTTTGCTAATTCTTCTGATTTATCAGTCCCAGTTAACGGTTTCATTAATGCAAATTCTGCCTTTGAACCAATTATTATTTCGGAATTTTGGGCAACCTGATAATACGTTGTTGCCAGTTCAAGTTCGTTTTTCCAAGTATATGGGCGATAATCGAGGTCAAAAATAATTTTAACTTGATGCTGTCTTGCAATCTCAATTGCATAAAATATCGCTTCCCTAGCTGGACTCTTGGCTAAACTACTTCCACTTATAACTAGAATTTTCGCATTTTTAATTACATTAACATCAATTTGATTAATGTCAATTTCTAAATCAGCAACTTCATCACGATACATTAAAATTGTACTTTTTTTGTCGGAAAAAAATTCTGTAAATGTCAATCCCGTTTTTTTATTTTTATCAACTTGAATATACTTGGTTGTCATTTTTTCTTTTTTTAAATAATCAATTATTGCCTTACCAAATTGATCATTTGAAACTCTTGAAATTAAGCCAACACTTATTCCTTGACGGGCAAGACCAATTGCTGTATTACCGGCAGATCCGCCAATGTATTTATTAAATGTAACTGATTTATCAAGTGGATTAAATCCGTCAGTTGGATTAAAATCTAAAGTTATTCTTCCAATTACTACTACATCTATTTTACTCATGATGTTTTAGCACCTCAATTCCTACTCGTTTTAAATAATTAAAGCTTTCTTCAATACTTTTCCAAATATCTTGTTTTGCATCACAATCCTGTTCAATTACATAATAATTAATTCCTACTTCTTCTCCAGCTTTAATTACAGCATGAAAATCAATTTCACCTTTACCACATGAACATAAGTTATTTTTCAAGTCATTTTTATCATAACTTCCATCAATGTCTTTTAGATGGATTAACTTTGAACGATTTCCATATTGATAAATATAATCAACGTAATCTAATCCTGCTACATATAACCAATATGTATCTAGTTCAGGATTAATTTGGAAATTATTAACTGGTTTACAAAGGTAATCAAGCACATTATCACCTTCAATTTGATTACAAATATCATACTCTGGATTATGAATTCCAACCTCATAGCCAAACTGACTTAATTTTTGACTTACATCAAGTAATTTCTGTTTAGTTTTTTTATATCCAAGTAGTGTTTGATCCTCATCTTCAATATATTTATCATAGATTACTTTACAATCAAATATCTCTGCTTGGTGAATAATTTCGGAAATATTGTTCATAAATAAGTCGTGCTTTAAATGAATCCCAACTACTGTCATATGGTATTGATCTAAGACACGTTTGAATTCATAAATATCATTACCGCGTAACCCATCAACTTGAACATATTTAAAGCCCATTTCTGACAAACGCTTAATTGTTCCTCGTAAATCCTTTGCAATTTCATTACGTAACGTATATAATTGAATTGCTATTTTATAATCAATATCACAATTTTTTTCCAAATTTAAATATTTGAGTTCACCTTCACTTAACATTATATTTTTAGCAACTAATGATGAGTTTAATTGCTCAAGTGTTTCGGGTCCAATAATTGCTCCAACCGGAAAATCTTGATTTAGAACCCATGATAATGATAAGGTCATTGGGTCAGTTCCTTTAACCTTTGCCAGTTTTTTCAGACGTTCAAAACGCTCCCAATTGCCATGATTATAAAAGCAATCAACCATTTCAGCATTACTTTTATCTTCTGGAGTAAAATTACCACTAAAAAAACCACTTGCTTGTGACGACCACGAAATCATCGGTATATTATTTTTACGATGCCAACTTATCATCTCTTCATCTGCACTTATACATCCCGGCCAACGTTGTTTATTTAATTTAGCAAGACTTAAATTAGGACTAGTAAATGTCAGTGGTGTTTTATTGTTTTCCATCGCATATTGATTAGCAGCTTTTATCCGTAAAAGAGTCCAATTTGAAACACCAATTGCTTTAATTTTTCCAACTTTTACTAATTCATCAAGAGTGTCCATAATCTCACTAACTGGTATATTTTCATCATCACGATGTAAAGCATATAAATCAACATACTCGGTTTCTAATTTACTCAGTGAAGCTTCTAAATCATCGATAATTGCTTGACGATTAACACGATTAATGTGTGGATATTCGCGAACTGGATGTCCGCCTTTGGCAATGATTTTAAAGTCTTCACGTTTTTTATTTTTAATGTACTTTCCAATTGCTAAATCACTATGTCGATAATGATGGGCTGTATCAAAAGTTGTTCCTCCAGCTTTTACATAACCATCAATTATTTTTTGAGCAGCTTCAAAATTATCAACCCGAAAGAAGTCAGCGGCTCCAAAAATTATTTGTGATAATTTTATTTTAACTTCTTTTCCTTGATCAAATCCTATTACTTCTATATATTTCATCTTTACTCCCCATTTGCTTGTTTGTCAATTATTAACGTACAATTATCAACATCTTTTAAAATTGTTGCCGGAATTTTCACATCCGGTGTTGATGTTAACACTTTATTAACAATTGTTTTTTTATGTTCCCCATTAGCCATAACTATTATTTTTCTTGCTGCTTTTATTTGGCGAAATCCAAGGCTAATTCCTTTTTCTAACTGAATTTGTTCTTTAAAATATTTTCCCATTACTTGTTTAGTTGTATCATCTAAATCAACAATATGTGCATCTAAATTTACGTCAACACCAGGTTCATTAAATCCAATGTGGCCATTCATTCCAATTCCAAGAATAATTATGTCAATTGGACCGAACATTGCTAATTCTTTATTCATTTTCAGACATTCGTTATTTAAATCTTTAGCTTTACCATCAAAGAATATTACCTGTTCATCCTTTAAATGTAATTTTGAAAATAAATTTGTATCTAATGTTTCCAAACAACTTCCTGGTGTCTCTTTACTTATCCCAACCCATTCATCAAGAGAAATGAATTTAACATTCGAATAATCAATTTGTTTACTTTTCAATTCTAAAACAAGTTGTTCCATAACTCCTAATGGTGTTGTACCACCAGCAATACAAATTAGTGCATCTGGCTTGGTTTTAATTGTCATAATTATTTCCTGACAAATATCACTACACATCTCTTGATAATTTTCTTTTACTATTTTTCTCATTTTATCTCCTTAAAAATCTAAATCTAATTTCGCAAATTTTTCTTCACGCTCATCAACTATCGCTTCTTTTTTCATTACACTTTTTTCATACATTTTAAAGAATGGATAATACATTAATACCCCTAATCCAATTATCACAAAGAACATGATTATTGCTTTTGGATCCATTGTTGTTAAATATTGAGCTAGTGGAACTGGAATCCCTCCTACTTGGACAATTGGGGCACGGACTATCCCAAGACGCATTACTTGATAAGAAAATGCTGCTAAAATTGGTGTCCCAAACACAAATGGAATAAATAAATATGGATTAAATGCTATCGGAAGTCCATATACCATTGGCTCCGAAATTGTAAAGATTGCTGGGACAAAGGAAGCCTTACCAACTGAACTAATTGACTTCACTTTTGAACGCATTGCTAAAATCACAAGTGAACCGGTAATTCCCGAACCTGTTGCAGCCATGAAATAATCCCAAAACGTTGGAACAAAAACATGTGGTATTTCTGCACCTGCTTGAAATGCTGCTGCATTTGCAGCCAAGTTTGCTGTTAAAAATGGCATTACAAATCCCACAATTATTGCGTATCCGTTAAGTCCCACAAACCAAAATAGCATTTCTAAAAAAGAAATTATCATAACTGCCCACATTGTATCAACTGATGATACTGCTGGTGATAAGAATGTCGTTAATAATTCTGGAATTATTTGTCCATCAAAATTAACCATTACAAGTACATTTAAAAATAATGAACCAACTATTACACAAATTAAAGGAATTATTGCTTCAAACGTGTTGGCAATCATTTCTGGTAATCCATTAAATCTTAATGTCCATTTTTTACGCATAAATAAACTCATTACTTCAATTGTAATTAATGATGCGAAAATTGCTACAAACATCCCGCGTGAATCTAAAAACTCAGTATGTGCCACACCATCAATAATTTTCACATTTAAAGTTAATGTTGTTAATACACCACCAATTATCCCATGAGTAATTGGTACCTTCATTTGCTTTGCATGATTATGTGAAATTGTAATCGCGGCGTAAAGCGCTAAAAAGCCAAAGGTAAAGTTAAATGGCAAATTTAAATATTCACCATAATTTTGACTAATAGTATTTAAATAAGTTCCTTCTGGTGTTAAACTAAAAAGTGAATTTATTACTAATGTAAATGACCCCACCATTAAAATTGATATTAATGCCATCATTCCGTTTTTAATCGATTGAACATGTCGCTGTTGCTCAATTTTTTCGGCAATTGGTGCTAATCTACGTTCTAAAATTGAAATTAATTTTTCCATTATTCCTCCATCATTGCAATAAT
>CAZFWW010000044.1:0-9593 GCA_964522645.1 uncultured Mycoplasmatales bacterium | reverse complement strand
CTTCTAATTCAATTATACCATATTGACCATCTTTACGTTTGTAAATTATTTTAGTCATTTCTACTTCAAAGTCTTCAAATACATAAAAATCATGTCCTGATAACTCGAATTGTAAAATTGCTTCTTCTTCTGTCATTGGCTTATTTTCTAAAGTCTTACGTCTTGTAATTTCCCCAAGTTTTGACTCATTTTTTTCGATTGCACTTTCAACGTAAATTTCACTGAATCCTTTTTTACGTTTTTTAGATGATGTTACACGCTCTTTTAATTTTCTAATTTGGTTTTCAATTTTTTTACCAGCCATATCAATTGCTGCGTATAGGTCCTCATGAATTACCTCTTGACGGATAGCATGCCCTCTTGCTGGTACTAAAGTTACCTCAACTTTTTGCCCAACTGGATAAGTTCTAACAACGACACGTACTGTCACATCTTTATCATTGAAGTACTTTTCTAATTCTCCCAATGAATCTTGTGCTGCTGTTCTGATTCCATCTGTAACTTCAATGTTTTTTCCTATTATTTCGTATTTCATAATTCCTCCTGTTTGCCTATACTTAATTGTACTTGCATCTTAATTTTTAACTTATAACTTGGTTATATAATGATTATAACAATTTAAATCATTGATGTCAATATCGTAAATTATATTTACACTATTCAACTTCAATTACGCCATAATCACCACTTTTTCGATGATATAAAATATTTACATTGCCATTTTCAGCATCACGGTATATAAAGAAATCATGACCGCTCATTTCGAATTTTATCATTGCTTCTTCTTCTTCTAATTCTTCATTAGCGAGAACTTTACGGCGAATAATATTTTCAACATCTTCTTCAACTGTTGGTTTCACAAACACATGATATTTATGTAACTGGTCCAGCCTTTTTAAACGTTCACGTGTTTTTCTAATTTGGATTTCTAATTTTTTACCTGCCAAATCAATTGCCTGGTAAAGATCAGAACACATGATTTCTTGTCGTAATTCTAAGTCTTCAGCTAATTTTAAAATTATTTTAACTTTATAGCCAACATCGTACTTTTTAATAATTACTAACGCTGAATAATCATCATGTGTAAAGTGATATTCTACTTCTTTTAATGTGTTAAGAACTGCATTTCGTTCCCCAGTAGTCAACTCTAATCCACGTTCTTTAATATCAAGTCTCATTATTTACCTCCTTTATTATATTATATCTTAATTTAATTAAAATGCTAAATTCATGCATAATAAATTAAACTCTAATTATAAAATAATATCTTCCATTTATTTTATACTTATATTATACCATTTTTTTATGTCATATGTGTGGCAAGAAAATGTTTTATATTATTTAATTATAAAAATAATATGTAACTATCGAAAATAAAAAGCAAATAATAACTTTAACAAAAAAGTCATCTCATAAAATTGAGATGCTTTTAAATAATTTATCTTACCAGTATGAGTTCCAACGATTTGCATAAAGTCGATATAAAGCTTCAAGATAGTAATAATCTCCCCATATATTTGCTTCATCTATGCCACGACCTGAATGCCATGAATACACCCCTGAATTTAATAATCCCTCTTTTTCCGGTTCGTTTTTGGTAGTATATCTTGCTTGTAATGCTGATAAGATTACTTTAATTAAATACTTATGCTTATCATCATTTGGTATCTGCTTACTGCGTTCAATAAGACCACATAAAACAATCGCATTTGAAGACGTATCGCGATCACTCGGATTCTCATCAGTAAACCATAAATCCCAAAATGCTACAGCATCACTTGGTAAGTTTTTTATAAAATATTCTAGAACACGATCATAATTTTCAATAAAGAATGGTTCTTTATTATATTTGTATGCAAGTGTTTGACCATAAATTGCCCATGCTTGACCCCTTGCCCAACACGAATCATCCCTATACCCTTGACGGGTTTTTCCATAAAGTGGTGTTCCTGTTTCATAATCAAAATAAAAAGTATGATAAGATGTATTATCATCACGAATGATATTATTAATTACTTTTTTAAAATGGGTATTGGCTATTTCTTTATATTTTTGATTGCTTGTAACTTCAAAAGCCCAATACAATAATGGAATATTTAATAGTGAATCAATAATTGCTCGATTTTCATTTTCACTATACTTTGGACCCCATGCTTGAATAATACCCGCACTTTCAATAAAGCGGTTACAAAGTAAATCAGCGGCTTTAATGCTAGCCTCTTTATATATTTTTTGTCCAGTAACTTTGTATGCAGCTACCGTACTAAGTGAATATAAAAAGCCAATATCGTGGTGATCAATCTCATACTCTGTATTTAAACGATTAATAAAACTTTTAGTATTAAATTCAGCTAACTTACGAAATTCTTCATCGTTTGTATATTCATAAGCAATCCATAACATACCAGTCCAAAAAGAATTAGTCCATTCATTATTTTCAATAATTGGATATTTCCCATCTTTAGTTGCCGGAGCAGGATAAGCTTGACCATATAATTTCATATTACGTTTTAACTTAATCATGATCCAATCAAGTTCTTGTTTAATTTTTCCTTTATTTGTAACTTCTAAATCAATAATTTTTTGCCAATCTTGATTATATTCCTTCATCTTCCTCCTCCTTTTGTGCAACTTGTTTAAACTGAACAATTCCTGCTTGTCCAACTTGTATTACATGAGTAATAAGTTCTTCTATTTGCATTTTATCCCGACTAAATAGACAATCAATTACCATCGGTAAATTAACTCCTGAAACTAACTGACAATTAACCTGTTCTTTAAGGATTAACTCGGCCGTTAAAAGATAAGGACTTCCACCAAATAAATCCGCAAAAACCAGTTTTGTTTGTTCTTTGGGATACATGTTTAATATTGCCTTTAATCCACAGTGGAAATCAGCAGGATTTTCATCATTCAACCCTAAAAAATGGATACATTCTTGGTTTCCTGCAATCATTTGGACTGTTTTTTGAATTCCCTTTGCCATCTCTCCATGACTCATTATAATAATTGGTATCATGTTGCCTCCTATTCTATCCAATGATAAATTTCATTATTTAATTCATCAATTATTACTAGCTTTCCATATAAAAAATAATCTTCAACCTTTTTAACTTTAGTTCCTATTTGAATTTCTTTAGGTGCTAAATATACAATGTAAGATGCACTACTAGTCTGAAGTCGATACGAAATAGCATCACCATCATCTTCAATTTTAGTTATTGTTGCTCCTGATGTTAAGAGAGCATGATAATACATTATTTGCTTGCAATTACTAATGAATTTGATTCTATTAGTTATTTGTAATTCGTTATAATGTTCTGAGTAAATTTGTTTTTCAACTGCTATTTTGTCGTAATTATGACTCAAATAGTAACCATTTGAAAATCTAAATTCATCATTAATTTTAATCTGAGGGTTAATTACTAGATTAGCATTTATTTCCTCTCCACATGCAAACGGAATATCATCAAAAATTAATAATTGTTCTTCAATTAAAATCACTTGTCGCTGATAGTGTTCTTCTTTTACTTTAAAATCAACTATCGTAACAACTATTTGGTCCTTGGACTGCTGAGTAATGCCAATTTTCTGCGCATTTACCTTTGTATCCCAACTATTCAAAATTTGTTCTTGATAACGGGTGATATTAATTGCACAGTTATGAGCTGATAACGATTTTAATTGTGTTCGTTCTCGGCAATTTCGATACGTATATCGACCAGGATCAATTAAAATATCAATTTGATTATAAAAATTAATATGTCCCCACATTAAATGACTATGACTACTACCATATGGTTGATTATGAACCGTTAAGTATAATTCATTTTGGCGATAAATACTTATTCCTGATGCTGAATATAACTTTTTAACTTCTCCAAGCTCTTGGAAGGGTAATAATCGCTTTTCAATATATAGTGCAGTCTCAAAATCAACAGGTTGAAGGTTGTACTTTTTATTTTCCGTAATTGATGCTGCCAGTGCGAGTAAACTACTGACATCTGTTCTATCACTGTCACCTTGCTGAATTTGGTAATAATCTGGACGGCATAAACTATAAGTACATTCTGCCATTTGATCAATTATCGAAATCAAATCGTAGGCTGGATATGTGAGTTGCAAACGACATAAACCTAATAATACTTGATTATGATACATAATTGAATGTTCCCAGTGCCATCCGTCTTCATTTATTTGAATTTCCAGTTGAATTTTTAACTTTTCTTCCCACCATTTTACAAGTGCATTATCAAAAATATCCCTTGAACATAGTACACCAATGGTTTGCAAAATTCCCCAATTACTTAAATTATCTTTTATTCGATAATTAATTGTCAAATAATTAATTTGGTTGATTATTGATTTTTTGATTTCATCATTATCAATATCCAGTTGATTTAAAACATAATTCCAATTTAATAATCGAATTCCTGTATCAAGTGTTCGGTGATACTTCTTTTCTAAATTAACATTATTTAAAATCCACTTATTTATAATAAATATGCACTTAGTCTGGTATTTATCCTTTTTAGTAATTTTATATGCTAGAACCAAATCATTTAAATACTCCATTCGGTTTAGCATATAAGTCCACTCATCATCATTATTTTGCTTTTGAGACCAATTATTCCAAGAAAATTTAACGGGTTTATTATCACCTTCCATGTCCCATGTTCGGTTAAAATAAATGATATCATTACAGATGTCTTCTGCTTTTTTTAAAACTTGATTTTTTCTCATCATTACCCTAATGGATTAACATTTGTAATAAGACCTAGGTTTGCTAAAATTATTCCCACAATTACAATAATAATTACTAATTTTGTTGTTGTATAATTCTTTTTCGTAATTAAGTAAAATAAAATACTTACTAAGAACAGTGGTAAAAGTCCTGGTAAAATTGAGTTTAACATCTCTTGAATATAGTGCGACTTCGTCTCATCATTAACAGTACTTACATAATTAAGTGGTGTATATATTTTTACCATTGATACAGAAAGTCCCGCAATGACAGCAACGCCAATCTTAGTTGCAAAATCAGTTACACTCGACATTAACGTATCAAGTTGCTCAATTAATGTTACACCAAACTTATAACCAGCATATCCCAGCCCACCTTTGATTCCAATTAAAGTTAAGTTAATTCCGAAAATAAAAAAGAGTGGTCCAAGTGGATTTCCATCCATTGCCATTGTTGCTCCTATTGTTGAAAAAAGTGGTGCGATAATAAATTGTGATAGTGAATCACCAATTCCAGAAAGTGGTCCCATTAGTGCCATTTTCAACGACCTTGCTTCTGCATTAGTCTTTCCTGAATCAAGCATTGCTAAATGAATACTCGTAATAAACGGAAGTGTTTGGGGGTTAGTATTATAAAATTCAATATTTTCTTCTAATACTTGTTTAAACATATCTTGATCATCTTCATAAATTTTTCTCAAAGCTGGATACAAAGTAAGCGAATATCCAATCCCCTGATAATTTCCATAATTAAAACCATTTTGTAGAAAATATGAACGATATGATACTTTCATATAATCTCTTAATTCCAATTTTGTCTTAGATTCCATCTTCAAAAACCTCCTCACCATTTTGTGACTCTGTTGTTACATTTGTTCTTTTTACTAAGTCCATTGCTGCAAAAGCACTTGCTAATATCGCAATTCCCATTACTGGTATACCAAAGTATGCTACAAACACATAACCTAGTAGGGCATAACCAATATATTCCTTTTTAATCATCATGCTTAATATCAATGCAAACCCGATTGCAGGCAACATTCCCCCTGCAACTGTTAGTCCATTCATCAGCCACTGCGGAATAAAACCAATCATTTTTGCAAGTAAATCAGTACTAGCACTTGAAATAAAACCAATTAAAAAACCAACAATTAAAAAAGCATAGATACTTGAACTTGCTAAGAACTTATATTTTTTCATATTTCCTGTTTCAATTGCCTTTTTTACATATTCAGGTAATCCTGAAACAAATGTATATGTTGCAGTGATTACAAACTGAAATGCAATTGCAAACGGATAAGAAAGAGCAAATGCTTGAGCCACATCAACTCCTTGATCTTTAAGAGTGATTGCCATGAGCGTACCAACAATTCCCGGGCCAAGTGGATTTGGGGGAACACTTCCACCCGGACCAACACCAAAGCCCATAAATGCCAACTCTGACATTCCACCAATGGCAATTGCGGTTGGAATATCACCTAAAATAACGCCGACACCAAAACTTAAAATTATTGCTCTATTTGTATAAATTCCATACAGTTGTCCGGCTAAAGCAAAACCTGACCAAAGACCAATTAATAGTCCTTGTACTAGTGTAACTTCTTGAAATATTTCCATTTATCCTCCAATTACTTTTTTTATATCAACATCAACTGCACCTGTATTGCCAAGAGGCGTTGATCTTGTATCAAATTCAATTCCCATATCAACTAATTTTTTCAAACATTCCACATCAAAATCCGTTAAATATAAACTGCGTGATACCTTCTGACTATTTTCTTTTTGATGTACATTACCTAAATTAATATGATTTATTGGGACTCCACCCTCAACTAATCTTAGTGCATCTTCACAACTCTTAACGACTAAATAGATTTTTTGAGAACTAGCCGCTTTATGAATAACATTACATGTTTTTTCAATATCAAAAAATCGCATTCCAATTGAATCAGGAATCGATGTTTTCATTAACGTTTGGGCAATTGGGTCTTTACTCACTTCATCATTTGCAACTAAAACCAAATTACACGATAATGATTTAATCCACATTTGGACTTGACCATGAACAAGTCTTTCATCAATTCTTGTTAAAACAATATTTACTCCCATATTTCTCCTTTGTTTAATTTAAACTATTATTGAATTAAACAAACTTAGTAAGTTCTTTTAATTCAAATTCTTTTAATTAACTTTATCTTTTAATTTCTCCACCACCGTAACGTGGATATATTTATGACTACTATATTTTCTTTATTCTTCATTATCCTCCTTTTATATTAATATTATACAAATTAAAATGTTTTCATTAGTGACGAAAATGTCAAAAAAATGACATCTCTTTTAATAATTAATATATAATTAATTTAAGGAGAAATATGGAGAATTTTAAGGAACAATACAACTCACTTTCCAAGAGTGAAAAGAAATGTTTTAATGACTTTGAAGAACTTAATTATCAAATTTTAGTCATGACACTAAATGACTTAAGCGACTACTGCTGTGTTTCAACTGCAACAATTAATCGAACAATTAATAAGCTAGGTTTTAATAACTTAAAGGCATATAAAAAGTATATTAAAGATAATTTGTTTGAACCTGTTAATGACTTTAATCAAAACGCCAAAGAAAATATCCTTAACGAAATCATGAATATTAATAATTATGATGAAAAAGGCATTAAATCTGTAATTAATATTATTAAAAATGCTCCCAAAATCTATGTAATTGGATTCGGATTCACCTCATCAATTGCGCTTGAATTATCTTTAAATTTAAATAATATTGGCTACAACTCACTGTATATTAGTGATCAAAAGATGTTTGATTTAATTCACTGTGAAACAGATTCAAAAAATGATGTTATTATCTACGTCTCTTTTTCCGGTAGTGATATGCACATGGAAAAATTATCAATTAAACAAGAACGGCTTCGTAAACAGGTTTTAATTACAGCCAATTCTAAATGCCCAATTGCTAATTGCTGTCATTACATCTTAAGTTCAAATACATTCAACCGTGATCAAGGTTTAAACATTAGAATTCCCCTTATTTTTTATACAACTAAAATTATTATTGGACTTCAACCATCATAATTAACACCCTTTAAATTATTTTGTAGACATGAGAAAAAATCCCAAAAGATTTTAAGCTAACAGCATTGTGCCGTTAAATTACCTTTTGGGATTTTTATTCATTTATTTTTATAAAATGAATGTACTTCATTACATCATTTTAATCATTTTAATTCCTTCATTCATTATTTCTTGACATGCTAATTCTAAATCTGATGTTTGATTATAGACCGCACTTACAATCATTGGAATATTACAACCACCAATTACTTTAATTTCCCCTTGAGAAATCAAGGCACTTTTTTGAAATGGAGTTCCTCCTACTATATCACAAAATATGATCAAATTATCATTACAATTATTAACGATTTCTGCTAACTTTTCAGCATATAGCTCCGGATCACCACCATCAAAATCTAAATAGCTAATATTTTCTTGAACTCCGAGAATTAATTCAATATTTGACTTAATACCGGCAGCAAAATTTCCGTGTCCTGTCACTAATATTTTTAACATCTAACTCCTTTTTACGCAACTAATAATCCCGTTGCTGATCCAATTAGACCAATAATAATTATAATTATAATCATCATCAGTGGACTAACTCCTTTTTTATAAACACGATATAAACCATAAGTAATAACAAGTGATAACATTCCCGGCATTAGTTTATCAAGTAATACTTCTTGTAAATTTACCGACATATCACCAATTGCAAAATTAATTCCTAAAGTTGCGCGAACAAATTGGGGAATTAAACTACCAACTACCATCAAACCAATAATACTTGCAGCACGATTTACCTGTTTTACTGAAGACTTGATTTTTCCAACTGCATTAATTCCTAAATTATATCCGTAATGCATTAAACCAAAGCGTAAACCAAAGTTTAATAGGTTAAATAAAACTAAAAATAAGATTGCTCCGGCAATGCTGCTAGTCTCTAGTGCAATTTGCGCACTGATACCAGCAATTAGTGGTAATGCTGTTAACCATAAAATTGAATCACCAATTCCACCAAGTGGACCCATTAATGCCACTTTAATATTTTGAATTGTTTTTAAATCTGTTTTATTTTCTTCAAGGGCAACAACAATCCCCGAAATCAGTGAATTTAAAAACGGGTGACTATTAAAAAATGTAACATGCATTTGCATTGATTCACGTAATCCTTCAGGATCATTTTTATAGATTTTCTTTAGTGCTGATGAAATCGTCCAGATCCAACCGGTACCTTGCATTCTTTCGTAATTAAATGAAGCTTGTAAAAAACTACTTTTCATTGCCATTTTATTTAATTCATTTTTATTAAATAATTTTTCTTGATTAAATTCCTGGTTTTCCATTTATGCCACCAACCTTCTTGTTACTTTCAATTTTATTGTTTAACCATAAATCATATAGTGCTACTGCAATTGCAATTAATGTTAGGGCAATTGTTGAAACATTAAAATATGCACTTAACACAACACCTACAATTAAAAAGGCTGCGTATTCTTTTTTAAACATAATGCTTAATAATATTGCAAGTCCCATTGCCGGCATCAGTCCTCCAGCAATCGCCAGTCCATTTAAAATCCATGGTGGAATAATATCAACTAGTGACTGAGCATTTTGACCCATGCTTAAAACTACAACTGTTATTAAAAAATATGAAATAAAGACAATAAACATTGTGAGTAAATTCAGTTTAGTAATTCCATTTAAGTTTGCATTTTTGGCTGACTTATCAGCCCATGGTGCGAAAATACTAAATAGATTATACATCATTGTCACAAA
>CAZFWW010000043.1:0-9704 GCA_964522645.1 uncultured Mycoplasmatales bacterium | reverse complement strand
AAAAAGCAGCATATAAAAAAAGAACTATAGCAGCATATTTTATTGCTGAAATGTATGTATATGGTCAAGGGGTAGAAATTGACTTAAATCAGGCAAAAATGTGGCTAGAAAAAGCAATAGAATTTAAAGGTGATGATGGTATAAAAGAAAAAGCTTTAGACTTATTAAAAGAAATAGAAACAAAAATGCAATGAATAGATTAGAAATCACCTTGAAATTTCAAGGTGATTTTTTTAATGAACAATCCATGGTTTTAATTAAAAAGAAGTAATTAATATTACGATATAATTAAAGTAGTGAATAGGAGTGAAAGTGTTTAAGTTTTTAAAAAATAAAAATGAGATAAAAAATCATCTCATTTTTATTCTTTTTTAAATGGAATAAAATTAAAGATACTTATCATTAAAGAAATAATTAAATTATTCATATAATCTATTTCTTTAAAGAAAATTAAATTTAATATAATCAAAATAATAAATGTAAATGTTGCTTGTAATATAAGTGTATAAATTTTTTTCATCATTTACTCCCTACCATGACTTACTGAGTTACAAACATAATCCCATGCATCATTATGATTAATATATTTTTTACAAGCAGCACGTAATCCGATATTCAATATTACTTTTGCCACAAAGCTAATAATAGCAGTTCCAACTACTTTTGCAAGCCATATCAATGTCGCTGTTAAAGTAATTCCTTTTTCTTGTTTATAATTTGGTTCTTCTTTTTCTGTATTTATTATAGCACCCTTTGGTATTTTATAAGCCATTAATGGATGAGAAAAACTAAACACAAATGAAATTAAAAAAATTGCTACCTCCAAAAAAATTATTCTTCATAAACACTCCTTAATTTTACAACTTTAATAGTATCATTAGTGTGTGGCAACTATGTGGCAACTATTAAAAACTATTTGTACTTCTTCTGCTATAAGAAATTCTGAAATTTACTGCTAGGAGCTGTATTATCCATATTGTTTTGAGTGTATTTAAAAAAGTACTTCTTTATCTCTTGGTCTTCAATAAGTCTACATTCCAAAAACAGGCTTTAATTTCTCCGTATTGTGCAATTAGTTTTTATTATCGATTTATACATTTTAAACGGCTACTTAGATTTTAATATCTGGATAATAATTCGGAATTATAGGAAATTTCCACTTGAAAAATGAAGGCAAACTCAATTGTAAGGTTGATGATTAAATAGGAGATTAATTAATTGCTATCTTAAGTAACCATTCAATATTCTATTAATTTTACATCACTTCAAATAAAAAGGGTTCAGTTCAAAGTGATTTTTAATGTTTTAAAAATTGTAAAAATCGTAATTTATACTTATGATTAATTAGCCTACTCCATTATATAAACAAATGGTGTTTACAAGTTAAACAATTAATGTTGACACTTGTAAAATTTTTTGTTATCATAAAATTGTAAATGTTTTTAAAGGAGGGTTAATGGATAATCAGCAACAATCGGTATTAACAGAAGATGAAAAGTATAATCGAGCATCGCAAATGCAATTATTTTTGTTCTCGTTTAACAATTTATCGACTAATTTACCATATGTAGTAATTAGTAGTTATTTATTATTTTATGCACAATCATACTTAATGTTGAGTGCAGTCATTGTTGGGTGGATCATTACAGGGATGCGATTATTTGATGGTATAACTGATCCAATTATTGGTTTTTTGATTGATAAAACTGATACAAAATACGGAAAATTTCGTCCTTGGATGGTGATTGGTAATATTATTATCAATCTAACATTTATTGGAATGTTCGCACTAGTTAATCCTGAGTGGTCAGATGCAATGAAATTAGCAGTATTTTTATCACTTTATTTTATTCACATTTTAGGTTATTCAATGCAAACAGCATCGACAAAAGGTGGAGGAACAATTATTACATCAGACCCGAGTCAGCGTCCAGCACTTGCACTCTATATGGGAGCGTTTGGAATGGTTTTGATGGTTGTGTTTATGGCAATTATTCCGGCAATTGCCAAGAACTATGAAAAGAATATGCTAGATCCCCAGTTTTGGAGTACGATTGTTGTTATTACTGTCGTGTTCTCGTTTATCTTTATGATTATGGCAGTGGCTGGAATTTGGAAAAAAGATATTAAAGAAAATTATCAAGGTTTTACTCCAGTGAAGCTAAAGCTTAAAGATTTTGGATTAATCATTAAGCAAAATCGCGCAATTCAAATGCTTGTAATTGCAGCCGCAACAGATAAACTTGCATTTTCATTGTCGGGTGCAGTAACAATCTATTTTTATTCTAATGTATTATTAAATCAAGATTTAATGAGCCTGATGACTTTAGTATCACTACCTTTGATAATTATTTTTTGTGTAATTGGAACAATAATTGCCAAAAAAACAACACAAAAAAAAGCATTCGTTATTTCAACGTGGTTTGCGATGGTTTTAAGCGTTATCTCAATTTTCGTGTTCCCAGATGTTGGTGATGAGGTTGGAAGTTTATCGGTGACAATCTTTCTAGTTGTGTTCTCGCTTCGTAATGGAATGAACACAGTCCCGGGAACGTTTGTAACCACAATGATTTCTGATTGTGCTGATTACGAGACTTATTTATCAGGAAAAGCAGTAC
Source organism: uncultured Mycoplasmatales bacterium (assembly GCA_964522645.1). Classification (GTDB taxonomy): domain Bacteria; phylum Bacillota_I; class Bacilli_A; order UBA3375; family UBA3375; genus CAZFWW01. The sequence continues at coordinate 7,086 of CAZFWW010000043.1, read as the reverse complement.
CAGGAATGATGGGAACACTATTTTCATTTGTGGATAAAGTAGTATCTTCATTAAATGGACTGGTAATTGCAGTAATGTTTGCAATGTTTGGACTGCAAAATACTGTCATTGTTCCACTTACACCATCAACTGAATATGAAGGATTACGAATGATTATTATTACCGGATTAATTGTATTACCAATCATTGGTTATATCTGCTCAATTATCGCAATGCGTTTTTATCCGTTAGATAAAGAAAAAATGGAAGAAGTAAAAAATACAATTGCACTTTATAAAGAAAGTGCTAATGATCCAAGAACAAAAAAATAAAAAGGGAGTTAATATGTTATATCCAATAAGTACAAGAACAAGAAAAATAATTAGCCTAGATGGAATTTGGCGTTTTAAATTGGCTGAAAACAAAGAATTAAATGAAAGTCAAGTCGGAAAGAAATTACAAGATTATTTAAATATGCCGGTCCCAAGTTCATATAATGATATTACGGCTGATAAGGAAATTAGAAACCATCAAGGTTGGGTATGGTATGAGCGTGATTTTGTCGTTCAACCGGATTTACTTAAAGAACGGCTTTTAATTCGTTTTGGTTCAGCAACACATAAAGCAAGACTATACGTAAATGGTAAGTTTTTAACTGAACACATCGGTGGATTCACTCCATTTGAAATCGAACTTAATGATTATGTTAAACCAGGGACAAATTTAATCCAACTAGCGGTTGATAATAAACTTGATTTAACAACATTACCGGTAGGAATGCCAGTTGAAAATGGTGATAAAGTTAGAACGCAATGTTTATTTGATTTCTTTAACTATGCAGGAATTCATCGACCTGTAAAATTATATACAACACCAGTTAATTATATTCAAGATATTACAATTGATACAACATTTAGTGATGAGGTGGGATTTGTTAAATATGCTGTTGCAACAACTACCGAAAAAGTAAAAATTGAATTATATGATGAAAATGACGGGTTAGTTGCCAGTTCAATTGGAAAAAGCGGAACGCTTGAAATTCCGAAAGTGACCTTATGGGAACCATTAAAGCCATATTTATACGACTTTAAAGTACTAATTACTGATGGTGATGAACTTGTAGATGAGTATGTTTTACCGATTGGAGTCCGTACAGTTGAGGTTGTTGGTAAAGAATTTTTAATCAATAATAAACCATTTTATTTTAAAGGATTTGGAAAGCATGAAGATTCACACGTTCATGGTCGCGGATTTGATGAAGCTTTAAACGTAAAAGATATTGGTTTATTAAAATGGATTGGTGCTAATTCATATCGTACATCGCACTATCCATATTCGGAAGAAATGATGCGTCTTTCAATGCGTGAGGGAATTGTAATAATTGATGAAGTTCCAGCAGTAGGACAAATGCTTGGTTTTGCGGCATTTGGTTTCACAGGAACAGAAGGTAAAAAATGGCATACGTGGCGTGATATTGATACAACCAAAAATCATGAACTTGTAATTCGTGAATTAATTGCGCGTGATAAAAATAATCCTGCTGTTGTAATGTGGAGTATTGCAAATGAACCAGATACTCATTTAGAGGGAGCAGTTGAATATTTCACACCTCTTTATAATTTAACAAAAGAATTGGATGTTCAAAAACGTCCGGTTACAATCGTTACGCATTTAATGGCACCAGCAGGAAAAGATTTAATATATCCAGTGATTGATGTTTTATCATTTAACCGTTATTATGGTTGGTATGTTGATGGTGGTGATTTAGTAGCGGCTGAACAAAAACTTCGTGCCGAACTATCAGCATGGGAAAAAATTGAAGGTAATAAACCAATATTATTTACAGAATATGGTGCAGATACTGTTCCGGGACTACATGATTTTTATGATGTAATGTTTACGGAAGAATATCAAGTTAATTATTACGAAATGAATCATCGTGTGTTTGATGATTATCCACAAGTAGTTGGTGAACAAGCGTGGAACTTTGCTGACTTTGAAGTATATCAGACTTTTATGCGTGTCCAAGGAAATAAAAAAGGAATGTTTACACGTGAACGTCGTCCGAAAATGATTGCTCATGAAACGAGAAAACGTTGGACAAGTATTCCAGAGTTCGGTTATAAAAAGTAATATTAATTAAAATAAACCACGCAGATTGTGTGGTTTGTTTTTTGGATATGTACTAAATTAATGAAAGTTTACTTTATTTGTAAGAATTAATTATCTGTTTTTTAACAATATCAAGATTAATTGTCTTTAAATTCAAATGGCGTTTGGTAATGATGGCAGCAAGGCCAAGACAACGTGTTGTTGAAGTTAAGTTTGAAGATTTGATGTTAACATAATTAATAAGTGGTGAGTGGATTTTTGCTTTTAAAATCTCAATTGATTTAGGAATGGAATTAATAATTTTGCAGTTTATGACAACTTGTGATGGGTCAATAATTAAAAATAAATTACGAACACCATATGCAAGGATTTCTAGATATTCATCATAAATGGCAGTAATTTTTGGGTTTCCTTGATTGTAGAGCGTGATAAATGTATCAATCGACGCGTTTTCAATTCCAATTTCTTCCATTTTTTTTATTAAATTTGGATAAGAAATTTCAGTTTCTAAACAGCCAGTGTTACCGCAATCACACTTCTTTTCACATCCTAATAATTTAAAATGCCCAAATTCTAATGAATAACCATTTGTTCCAATGAAAATTTCGTTATTATAGATAAATCCAGCTCCAACTCCAGAATTAATGTTAATTGACAAAAGCGAACCAATATCTGGTGAAGAGAATAGTTTTTCTGTATACGCTGTTACGTTGGCAACATTAACAACTGTCGTATAAATAGCATATTTTTTTTCGAGTGCATTTTGTAAATTTAAATCATTCCAGTTAGTATTAGGTGCATAACGAATATTGTGATTAGCATCAACAATTCCATGAACCGCAATCCCAATTCCAATTATTTCAACTTTTGATAGTGCAATTAATTTGTCAATAACATTTTCAATTGCCGTAAATAAGTCGGCAACATTTAAAATATCAAGTGGAACTTCAATTTGCTTAATATTATAACCAAGCATTGTTGTAAGTGATGCGGTAATGAAATAACGGTCAATTTCAATGATAATGGTGTTAGATAATTTATCATTAAAACTGATAATCTTTTTATTTTTATCAGATGTAATATTAATCAACTTTTGTTGTTCAAGATGAACAATTTCTTTAGAAACAATTGAACGGTTAACGTTGATTTTATGGGCAATTTCATTTTGTGAAATCGACCCTTCACTAATGATTTTGGCAATGATTTTCTTACTATTTTTATTTAAATCAATCATAAATACTCCTTATTTAATATAAGTATAGCACTAAATAGATTGAGTAAGTAGTTATTTTTTAAACAAAAAATGTTGATACAAGTAAACAATATGTTAAAATATAAATGTAAACGATTAAGGAGGAAGAATGAAATTATCATTTAGATGGTATGGTAGTACTGATAGTATAACGTTAGAAAAAATTAAACAAATTCCAAATATGAAAGGAATTGTAACATCAATTTATGATATACCGGTAGGTGAAGTTTGGCCGGTATCAGAAATTGAAAAACTAAAAAATGAAATAGAAGCTGCTGGACTTGAACTTGCCGTAATTGAAAGTGTTCCTGTTCATGAAGCGATTAAAATGGGACTTGATACTAGAGACCAATATATTGAAACCTATAAACAAACGATTAGAAACTTAGCAAGTTGTGGCATTGATGTTATTTGTTATAACTTTATGCCCGTATTTGATTGGACTCGTAGTGAACTTGCGTTTGTGAATGAAGATGGTTCAACATCACTAATATTTGATGAAGAAGAAGTAGCAAAATTAGACCCAAAGACTTTGTCATTACCAGGGTGGGATTCATCATATACAAAAGAACAAATGGCAGAATTAATTGACTATTATAATGCAATGACACATGAAGAATTGTGGAATAATTTAGAATATTTCTTAAAGGAAATTATTCCGGTTGCCGAGGAGGTTGGGGTTAAAATGGCCATTCACCCAGATGACCCACCATTTGATATTTTTGGAATTCCACGAATCATTACAAACTTTGCCAATTTAAAACGCTTTATCGAATTAGTTGATTCACCGGCAAATGGAATTACACTATGTACAGGTTCCCTTGGTTGTGTTGGTGAAAATGATGTTATTGAAATGATTAAATACTTTGGACAAGAACGTAAGCGAATTTATTTTGCTCATATGCGTAATGTTAAAAATTATAAACAAACGAGTTTTAATGAAACAGCCCACTTATCAAAGGCTGGTGATATTGACTTCTATCAGGTAGTTAAGGCATACTTAGATTATGATTTTGATTATTATTACCGACCAGATCACGGGAGAATGATTTGGGGTGAAACCGGAAAACCAGGATATGGATTGTATGACCGAGCACTTGGTGCAAGTTATATTGAAGGGTTAATTGAAGCGATAAAAAAACAAAAGGAGTAAAAATGAATGAATATCAAGATAAAGTAGTAGTAGTAACAGGAGGAAGTGGCGTTTTGTTAAGTCCTGTTTGTTCCCACTTTGCTCAGCAAGGAGCAAAAGTTGCAATTTTAGGAATTACAGAATCAGAATTAACAACATGTGTTGAAGCAATAAAAAAAGCAGGAGGAAAATCAGTAATTGGTATTAAATGTAATGTTCTTGATAAAAGTGAACTAATTGTCGCGAAAAAAAAGGTAAATGCTGAACTGGGAACAGTTGATATCTTAATTAACGGTGCTGGTGGAAACCACCCACTAGGAACGACAGACCAAGAACAATTTTCCCCAATTGGTTTAGAGGATGCTGAAATTAAAACTTTCTTTGATTTAGATGCAGATGGATTCAAATTTGTTATGGATTTAAACTTTATTGGCACGTTGTTGCCAACCCAAATTTTTGCTCAAGATATGATTACAAAAAAGGAAGCAACAATTATTAATATATCATCAATGAACGCTTTTACTCCATTAACAAAAATACCAGCTTATTCCGGAGCAAAGGCAGCAGTTAGTAATTTTACAGCATGGCTAGCTGTTCATTTTGCAACTACAAATATTAGGGTAAATGCGATTGCTCCAGGTTTTATAATCACAAAACAAAATGAAAAATTATTAAAAAATACAGATGGTTCTTTAACTGAACGGAGCCTGAAAATTCTTCGTAATACACCGATGAATCGTTTTGGAGAAAAAGAAGAAATATTAGGAGCAGTTGATTTTTTAGCATCTGCAAATCGGGCTGGATTTATTACTGGGGTTGTAATACCTGTTGATGGTGGTTTTAATGCCTACTCGGGAGTATAAATGAATCCAGAATTTATTACAGATAATTTCCTGTTACATTCACATTTAGCCCAAGAGATTTATGCTGAAATTGAAAAACTACCAATAATTGATTATCATTCACATTTATGTGCTAAGGAAATTTATGAAGATTATAACTACCAAACGATTACAGAAATGTGGTTAAAAGCAGATCATTATAAATGGCGCCAGATGCGAACACTTGGAATTGCCGAACAATTAATTACAAGTCCAAAGGATGAATTCGAACAATTTAAGGTATATGCAAAAACTTTAGATTATGCAATTGGTAATCCACTATATCATTGGTCCCATTTAGAATTAAAACGCTTTTTTAATATTAATCAAGTATTAACTGAAAAAAATGCAACAGAAATCTATGAGCAAGCAAATGCTAAACTAGCTTTAGGTAATCTTAGTGTTCGTAAATTACTAAAAATGGCTAATGTGAAAATGGTAGGAACGACAGATGACATTTGTGATGATTTAATTTACCATCAGAAAATAGCAAATGACCAGACAATTGATGTGCAAGTTCTGCCAACATTTCGCCCGGATAAATATGTAATATATCATGCAGATTATGTACAAAGTTTAAGGAAACTTAGTGGTACAGTAGGTAAGCCAATAGATAATTTTGAACAATTTTTAAGTGCACTCAATGAGCGTTTAGATTTTTTTGCAGCACATGGATGCGTTATAAGTGATCATGGAATTTCAAAGTTTAAATATGAAGTTACAAGTTATGAGCAGGGGGCAATGATTTTTGCCAAAATTCTCAACAACAATCAATTAACAGAAGCACAAGCGATGCAATTTAATAGTTTTTTACTTGATTATTTGACTCGTGAATATGAAAAACGTAATTGGGTTTTGCAACTACATCTTGGAGCAACCCGCAATAATAATCAGTTTTTAGCACAGCAACTTGGTACTGATATTGGTTGTGATGCAATCTCGGGTTTAAACTATATTGATGATTTAACTACTTATTTAACAAATAATAGTTGCAATAATAATCTACCTAAAATTATAATCTATAATTTAAATCCTCGTGATAATGAGGCATTAATGGCAATGATTGGTTCTTTTCAAGGAGCTAGTAAGGGACATTTACAACTAGGAAGTGCTTGGTGGTTTAATGATCACATTCGTGGTATTGAAAATCATCTAGAAGCATACCAATCCTTAGGGCTTTTACGAGTTTTTATTGGAATGTTAACAGATTCACGAAGTTTTTTATCGTTTGTTCGTCACGAGTATTTCCGTCGGATTTTAGCAAATCATTTAGCAAATTTAGTGATAAATGGTTTATATCCAAACGACAAACAGATGTTAAAACAAATTGCCGTTGAAATTAGTTATGAAAATGCGAAAAATTATTTTGATTTGGAGGGAAAATGATTAAACAGTTAATTGAAGCAAAAATAGTTGCAGTAGTTCGAGCAAATAGTGAGAAGCAAGCACAGCAATTTGTTGATGCAATATATGCTGGTGGAATAAGAGCAATCGAATTAACATATTCTGTTCCTAATGTTTGTGCTGTGATTAAAAAGGTTAATGCGAAATACCCTGAAAGTTTAGTCGGTGTAGGTAGTGTTTTAACAAAAGAGCAAGCAGTTATGGCAGTTGATGCTGGAGCAAAATATGTTGTATCACCAGGGTATGTTATGGAGGTACAAAAATATTGTAGTGAACATAATATAATATATATGCCGGGAGCAATGACAGTTAGTGAGGTAATCAAT
>CAZFWW010000042.1:0-10090 GCA_964522645.1 uncultured Mycoplasmatales bacterium | reverse complement strand
TACGAAAAAGATAAAACTTATGTACTTTAATTTCTTTGTCATTCTCCTCCTTATATAAATATTATAACGCTTTTTGGATATTTTTTCAATCCATCCTCATAACTTATATCTAAATATAAGGAGTGATAATCGTAAATATGGTTGATAATAATAAATATATTACGACCAAATTATACATTTTCACTTGTTTTTTGACTAATAGATAATACGTAACAGCAGAAATTGCTGTGACTGTAATTATATCAATTTGTTGCAGTGCTACTTCATAAAAATCATAAGTTATTGTTAGCAGAATTCCGACTACAACTGGCTTAATATTGCGATTTATTCTGATAAACATGCGACTATCACGAACTTTACTTAAAATCTTTTCTAGTATTAGTACTAGCATAATCCCTGATCCGGCAAATAATATGATTGCCAATACCATTCCCAAAACTCCATATTCTATGTACATTGCGTATCCAGCCAATTTACCACCTGTAACTCCAGGAATTACATTTAAAATTGAAATAACATTATAATATTCAGCCGGACTCATCAGTCTGAAAATATCAACATAATATGTTTGGTAAACGGGAATAAATACTCCACCACCGCCATAGGTAACCAAGTTAATTATAAAAATATAAAGTGAGCGAGTTATCATGAAAACATCACCTCACTTAACACTGTGATGATTATTACGAAAATTATTACTACTACTGCTGGCACACTAAAAAACACAATTGCACTAAAGCTCATTACAACTATTAATCCATTTTTTAAAAACCCATGTTCATGATTATTTTTAAATACTTGTTTAGCACTTAAGAACATCGAAAGACCGATTAAAATAAAAATCGGTAATGTGATTTGAGCAAGTAAAATTGGATCAACTAAATTGTGCATTAATTCCATCACAAGAACAAATAAAATAATGCTTGGTGCAGAAATTGCAAATGCCGAAAGGATAGCCCCTACTTTATTTGTCTTCTTTAAACCAATTAAACTTGCCATTTGAATCATTGACGGTCCTGGAAGAACATTAGCCATTGCAACAATATCAACAAATTCATTTTCATTAATCCAATTTTTTTCTCTAACCAAGCGTTCATGAATAATGGGGGTAGCTGCACTCCCCCCACCAAATGTTAATAAACCAATTTTAAAAAATTCACGCATTAATTCAAACATTATTCGCCCTCACTACTGATGATTTCAACTTCTTTTAACTCATTATTAATTAATGAATATAAAAATCCACGAATTGGTTTTTTTGTCTTTGTTTTAACAAATGCAGCGTATGTGTTAATTTGTGTTTCATATTCCGGCTTGTTAATATCTTCTAACTTATAATCAATAATTATCATTTCTGTCTCTTTTTCAATTAATAAATCAATAATTCCGGTTGTAATTTTCGCATCAGTCTTTATTTGAAATTGATATTCATTAAATGTACGCTTGGCATTCTTAACTTCAGCTAAACTTGCAACATTACGCACAATCTTTTGATATTTCACATCTAAATTTGTGATTTGAGTTTCTATTTCCTTAGTAAAATCAATTGTTTCTAATACATTGTGGTATGTTGTTCCAAGATCCATCATTTTACGGGTTTTCTCATCAATCAGATTATATTTCTGCATGCTAGCTCGTCCTTTAAATTGGATTCCTTGTTCAATTTTAATTTCTCGATATTCAATCATTTCATTTAATCTTTGCTCTTGTTTCTCACTTGTTTTGATTAAGTCTTTTTGATATGTAATATCTTCACTTAAGTACATCTGATTATACGTATACAAATTACCAGATTGATTTAAAATAAAATCTTTAAAATTACGGAATTTACGTTTTTCAACTTCAGCAATTTTATCAACTGGTAGTTTTGAACTTAGATTATCTTCACTAAGTAACATAATCATTTTATCTTTGGCACGAGTTAGTGCAACATAAAACAAACGAATTTGCTCCGATACAATATCTGCTATCCCGTGATATTTACTAATTTCATGATAAATTGTTGACTTTTCTTCTGTTTCATAAATTGGCATTAAATATCCATAATCTGGTGTCATTCGATATTTTTTAGTCGTATCATCCATATTAAATTTCGCATCAAATTCTGGAAAATATACGACATTAAATTCTAATCCTTTTGACTTGTGAATTGTCATCATTTTCACAACATCATCATTAACAATTATTGGATCTGCCATTTCTAAGTTAACTTTGAAGTCTAATTGTAATTTTTCAAAGTTAATTACATCTGCTAGCGTTAAACCTTGATCACTGAAGTTTGTATATAAATTAATCATTTCCAATATGCGCATTTCACTTGCATACACATCTGTTAATTTAGGTAAACTTGATACTACTCTAAACTGCTCTAATACATATATTAAAGTCTGAGCCAATGTATTAGTTTGATAATAATGATAACTTTCCAGTAAGATGTTTGCCACTTGAGCAAATTCTGCATTTATCGGACAATTTATTACATCATAAAGATTATTGGCATTTATTATTTGTTCAGCAATTTGATTGTCATTAAAAGCAAACGGATAATTTCGTAATAAACTATAAAAAGCAAATTTAAAGTGTTCACGATTAACATTCACATCACGTTGTTCAATTGTATAGAGTAAACGAAAAATTGCATTAATTAAATAAATTTCCGCTTTTGTGTCATCATTTACTGTTGTTTGAACCTCTAAAGGAATTTGATATTCTTCAAAAATTCTTTTATACAAATCAAAGTTTTTCTTTTTCGATGTTAAGATTGCAAAATCTTTAAATGATGCATTTCTTAATTTGCCTTTTTCATTCACTTGATAACCAGAGTTAATTTTTTCAATGATATCGATTGCAATTAAACGGGCTTCTTGCTCTGCTTTATTCATCTCCAAATCAATTTCATAACTTATTATATCCATGTTATGATTTTGCTTTTCATTTTTTGTTTCATACATTAAATTACCATAATCTAATTTTTGTTGGCCTACATAATCAATTCCACCAATTGTTTTACTCATTAGTGGTGTAAAGACTTCATTAATATTCTCCAGTACCTCTTTACGGGAACGGAAGTTTTTATTTAAATCAATCACCATTCCACCATCTTTTTGTGAATATCTCAAATATTTTGCTTGAAAGTTTTGCGGATTAGCATTACGAAAACCATAAATTGCCTGTTTAATATCTCCTACCATATATACATTATCGTTTGCAATTAAACTAATAAAGTGTTCTTGAATATCATTTGTATCTTGATACTCATCAATCATAATTTCAAAGATATTATCACGAATTTCAGCCCTTACTTCTGGATGTTCTTCAAAAATTTTAATAACAAGTTTACTAATATCGATAAAATCAAACATGTTATTAGCAATTTTTAATTCGATTAGTTTTTGGTTAGCTTCTTTGGCTAAATTAACCATTGTTTCTTGATAAACCTTAATTGCTTTTAATTCTTGTACCATTGCCGCCTCATCAGGATAACTGACTAAACGCTTAATTTCATCAAAAACCTGATTGATGATTTTAATTTGAGCTTTATAATCCTCTTTATTATCGTGGTCTTGACGTGGTACTTGTGGTTTTCGTCGTGGCAGTTCTTGAATTGCTTTAAACTTATCAAAATATGTATCTGCACTGATAATTGGTTCATAATATTCACGGATTTTTGCAATATGTTCAGTAAACTTATCTCCATCAATAATCTTGTGTAATCCGTCTAATAATCCATTTAGTTCTGCAACTTGTTCATTGATGATTTGTCCATATTCCTCTGTTGCCTCGTGCATCTTATGTGGATTAGCATAATCTTCAACGTTATAATCAGTAATTTTATTTGCTAGTTTATCCATCAGATAAATAACTTCTTTTTTAATCTTATCATCATTCATAATTGTGTATTGATTAATTAAATTTAGAAAATTAGCGTCTTCGTTTTGGTACTTTTCATTAAATAGTTCATCAACTACTTGCTGGATAAATTCTGTTTTATAAATCGAATTAATAATCTGAATATTACTATCTAGGTTCAACAGGTAATGGTATTTCTTTAATAAAAATTGACTATAAGCATCAAAGGTCGTAATTTGAGCAGCATCAAGTAATGTTAATTGTTCACTTAAATGCGGATATTTGCTCACTGCTGCACTCAAAGCTTGATGGACACGCTCACGCATTTCTCGAGCTGCAGCATTCGTGAATGTTAATACAACAAGTCTTGACACATCAACGCCATCTTTAATGTGCTCAATAATTCTTTCGGTTAATACTGCTGTCTTTCCGCTTCCTGCTCCGGCACTAACTAAAATATTTTGCCCACTTTCGACAACTGCTCGCCACTGATCATCAGTCCACATACTGTTTTCTGGTTTAATCTTCTGCATCTTCCTCCTTACTAATTTCAACATAATTATCATTCATTCGTAAGCAAATTGGTCGTAAATAACAATTTTCACACGAAATATCCTTTTTATCTAAACGCTTTGGATTAATTTCATAGCGATTTGCATTAATTGCTGCTGTAACTGCTTTTAATTTATCATCAACAATTTGAATAAATTCATTAATTGCTTCTTCATCAGCAACTTTAGATGATTTATAAAATCCACTCTTACTTACCCTAACATTTGCGAGTTTTGATAAATTTCCATCTTCATAGTTTGGCTCAAATTGACGCAGTTTCTCTTCATTACTAGTTGCATAACCAAATAGTTTAAAATCATCTTTAAACGCTTCACTCGTAATTTTATTCTGTGGTTTAATTCGATGTTGAAATGTTCCAATAAGTTCAAAATCATCATCCAAACGATCATGTTTTAATAAATAAAAATATACAATGTTTTGTAAATCTAAACCATGGTGAAATAGCTGGTGGTCAATATTCGGTTTATTTTTAGTCTTATAATCAATAATTGCTACGTAATATTTATCATCTAAATCCAACTCCAGAAACTTATCAATTTTTCCGACCAGCTCAATATTATTGGTTTTATCTAATACCATTTTTACTTCTTTTTCAAAACTTTCATCCGTTAATTCAAAATCATGATTATTATGAAAAGCCGTTGTTTGGGCAACTATTTCTGTTAGATAACTTGTATATTTATCAATAAATACTGATTGTAATTTTAAATTTTCTTGGTCATTATAATGACAAATAAGAGTTTTAATTTCTGCTGCTGTCGTTTTTTTAAACTTCAAAGCATTTTCCATGACAAAGTGAAAGAGGTTTCCCAACTTTAACATGGTCATATCCCCGACTTGGGGACGGATTTGTAAGATTTGTTCAACGTAAAATTTAAATTCACACTTAAAGAATTTCTCAATTGCAGTTGGTGATAATCGTAAAGGTTTTTTCAAATCCCGTGGTAGTTCGCTATTAATTTGATTATTAAAATTCTCGGGTAAATCTAAGTTCTGATATCTCCTTAACTCCGGTGCTTTAGTTCCAAATTTATTATTAAGTTCTTTGGCTTTAGCAAGAGCAATTGTATCGGCAACTTTTGAATAGCGAATTGAACTTAATTTTCGATCACATTCAGTAACATTCATTGCACTTAAAATACTTGCCAAACTATCTTCTCCTGTTGGTGTTGTTTTAGCAAAGGTTAAAGTCAAATTGTGAATTGTTCCAAATTTATTAATTAATAAACCTTTATGTAATTGGTTTTCTTCATACGATTTTGCTTCCCCATATTTTTCAGCTTGAAGATCACTCATAATTCTTGTATCTTTAATTAGTTTCGGAACTTTTTGCTCAGCACAATTTAAAATAAAGATGTGTTCATCTAATGCAGGTGCATACTTTAAAGGATTAATTTCTCGAATTACATTTGTGATATTATCAGTCTTAATTTCTGTATTTGCTAAATCATATTTAACAACTTCGAGTAATTTTGAAACATCATGATGATACTCTGGATATTTATTTAAAATCGCTATTACTTGATTACATAGTTCTTGATCTTGGCTATTTGTAATTGGTAAATCTTCTAAAAATAATAAATCTTTTTTGATTTCAATTTCTTCAAGTAAATCATTAACAAATTGATAACTATTTAAATACCTTGTTTTTAATGGCTTTAAGTTTAAATTGTAATTAGCAAATGTTATTCTGACTTGACTATAATAATCACTTGCAGGAATGTGAATTGCGATTTTATTAATATCAACACCACTATCAATTAAACTTGCAATTTCATTGGCAACAAAATCGACTTCTTCATTATAGTTATTAAAAACATATAACTTGGGTTGATATTTTGCTGTTAATTTAATTTCTTGGATTGTTTTGGGGGCTAATTCTTCCAATTTGTCTTTAAATTTTTTTGTTACTGGAACGTCATATAAATACACATTTTTCCCAGTAATTAATTGACTTTGATAAGGGCTAATGATTAGTAATTGTTCGGCAATTAAGTGCTGTTTTAATTCTTTTAGAAAATTTAATATTTGCTCATCATAATCCACTAAAATATCAATTCTATCTAGTTCATTTAAGTACTTTTTAGCAACTGCTACATTGAGCTTTTGCTGATATTTTTGTTGATAGAATTCACATGTTTTTAAAATTGCCGACGGACTAATTTCTCCATTTAAAATTGTATTCACCTCATTAAATGAGAAAATTTGAAGTTGAATAAATCCTTCAACTTCATTTGCTTTTGTAATTAAATTGTATTTATTTTCTGCAGTCGTAATAACAACTGCTGGTTCATTTAAGTTAATCTGTTCTAAATAATTCATTTAACTCCTATTTTAAAATTCGCTCAACACTTACAATGCTTCGAACTTTTTTTAAGTTTTCAATTACTGTATTGATTTCATCCGTGTTTTTAACGATTAAATCAAGGGTCATATTTACACTATTTCCCTTTACTCGTGAACCGAAATTTTCGATCCCAACATTTTGTTTATTTAAAACTACAACTGTTTCTTGTAGTAAATTTGGGCGATCATCAGCATATACTGATAACTGAGTTCTAAATGTACTCTGTGGATTAGGAATATCATTCCATTTAACAGGCATCTTACGTAAACTTTCATTATGAAGAATGTTACGGCATTCTTGGCGGTGAATTTTAATTCCAACCCCTGATACAACGACACCAATAATATTATCCCCATAAACAGGTGAACAACATCTTGCCATTTGCTTAGCAATTCCACTCGCACCATCAATAACAATTGCTTCTTTACTATTAGTTTCATTTTTACTGATTGTTTTTAACTTGAATTCTTCACGCTTAGTTAGAAAACTAATTATTTCTTCAGGATCAATTCGTCTGATTCCAAGTTCGTAAAATAAGTCTGATAAACGTTTTAAAGAAAAGTTACTTAATATTTTTATTCTTGATGCTTCTTCTTCAATAAAACTATAACTTAAATCGTGTTTTTTAAACGTATTAATCAATAGTTCTTCTCCACGCTCAATTTCTACTTTTAGTTCCATTTCTCGTTGTTTTTTTAAATACGAACGGATTTTTCGACGGGCATTTGAAGTCTTGGCATACTCTAACCACTCAAAGTTTGGTGCATCATAGTTTTTCTTTGTTTTAATATTAACAATATCACCATTTTTCAGTTCATAATCATATGAAACAATCTTCCCATTAACAATTGCTCCATTCATTTGCTCAGCAACACGTGAGTGAATACGATATGCAAAATCAATTACAGTTGCATGATTTGGTAAGTGAATAATTTTCCCAGTTGGCGTAAGTGTATAAATACTTGCCTCGAAAATATTGCTTTGTAAATCTTCTAATTGTTCTTCATTTAATTGACTTTCACGAATAATATCTCTAAATAAGTGTAATTGTTCTTCAACATCATTTAAATTTTTATTATTTCCTGATTCTTTATACAGCCAGTGGGCAGCAATTCCACGTTCGGCTATTTCATCCATTTCGTGAGTACGAATTTGAATTTCAAATATTTGGTTATCAACTCCAACTACTGTTGTATGTAAAGATTGATATAAGTTAGGTTTTTTCAAGGCAATGTAATCTTTAAATCGTCCTTGAACCGGCTGATATTTATCATGAATTAATCCTAAGATTGTATAACATTCAATCTTATTATCACAAATAATTCTAATTGCTTGTAGATCGTAAATATCATCCAATGTTTTATTTTTCGCATAAGTTTTTTTGAAAATACTATAAATACTTTTTGAACGCCCGAAAATTACTGCTTCTTTGGCAACCGGTGTGACGATTGTTTTAAGTTCACTAATCATTTGACTAACTAAATCATCACGTTCATTCTTCTTTAGTTCTAACTCATGAGCAATCTTTTTATACATTTGACTATCAATAAAGTATAAAGATAGTTCTTCTAATTCTGATTTTAGTTCTCCAAGTCCTAAACGATGAGCAATCGGAACATATACATTTTGTGTTGTTTTCGCAAATTCTTTTTTTGTTTCGTAATTAAGTTTTTTATTTTTACGCATAATATAAAGTCGAGTGGCTAATTCAAGTACAATAATTCGATAATCTTTAGCCATAATAATTAATACGTTACGATAATCTTCATAATCATTTTCTTTTGTATTAATATTATCTACATTACGGATTTGCGTTGCATACTCGAGTAACTTAACAATTTCTTCATCCATCACATCAAACGCTTCTACTTCAACTTGAACATCTCTTAGTAGTGCCACAATAATAATATCTGCATCAACTTGCATTTTTAATAAAATTTGTGCCACATTAATATTAGTCTCTGCTAATTCCTGCTCTACATTTTGTTCCAGATAATCTAAAACTTTGGAAATTCTTAGTTGATCTTCCGGTGTTATGTATTTCATTTGTTCGTAATCTAAATTGTTCCCCATAAATTCTCCTAGTACATTTCTATCTATATTTTAACATTATTAATTATCTGTGCGGATATAAAAATAAGAGAAGTCATTTATCATGAATTCTCCTCTAATTATGCCAATAAATACAATGGTTTCTAAAAATTAATTGTACTTATTTTTATATTTAGCAGCAATTCCTAAGAAGGCTGCATCGTTTTTTAAAGGTGATTTTCTAATTGGAATTTCACGTCCTGCTAACATTGTACAATGTTTTTTAAATTGCTTATCTAATAAATCAATATCAAACATTGCTGCTTCTGAAACTCCTCCACCAATAATTATTTCTTTTGGATCTAAAATGTATACAAAGTTCATTAGTGCCAAACCAAAGTCATCCATATAATCAGTAATTAACTTATGAACAACTTCATCACCTTCTTTATATTTAACATCTAATTCTTCCCCAGTTAAAACTTCGTTTGTACGTGCTGTATATTCGTTTAATAATGAACGTGTTGAGCATAATTCTTCAAAACTTTTCCCATCACGTAGGTGCATATGTCCAACTTCCATTTCACTAAAGGCATTTCCACGAAATACTTTATTACCAGCAATTAGTCCTCCACCAATTCCTGTTCCAACTGCTAAGTATAAACAACTATCAGTATCAAAATTAAACAGACATGATGTTACATCATTATCTATTACAACGTTCTGATTTGTTAAAGTCTTTAATTCTTCAATTAAATTAACTCCTGTATAGTTATCGATATTTGCTGAATATAAAATCTCTCCTGATTCTTCATTCACAAATCCGGCAGTTGAAATTCCAATTCCACTAATCCCGTACTTTTTATCTGCTTTAGCAAACTCTTCTGCTAACTTTGTTGGTATTTCTGAACCATCAGGTGTAGCAAATTTCCCCTTTTCTAATACTTCGCTGTTGTCATTAAAAACAGCATATTTTATAAATGTTCCACCGATATCAAATGCAATCACTTTTCCTCCCATGTAATTGTTTCCTATTTATTATACCATGTTACCAATGATATTTGTTGAAGATTGCTAACGAATTTTGAAAAAAATAACATAAAAATTTTTTTAATCCACAATTTGCTAACTAATAACAAATATAATAATAAAATATGTTTATTTATTTTTTATAAAATGTGATTATCTTCAAATAATATTACAGTCCATACATCTCTTAATTTAACTACTCCAATAAAAAAGAAAACTAATCTGAACATTATTGTAAGTTCAAATTAGCTTTATTATACA
>CAZFWW010000041.1:0-10214 GCA_964522645.1 uncultured Mycoplasmatales bacterium | reverse complement strand
AGAATTAAGGGGAATTGCTGCATCAAAAGGAGTAGTAATTGCAAAAGCTTATAAACTAGAAGAAGTAAATTTGGATTTTGAAGCAAAAAGCAATATTGATGCAAGTGAAGAGACAACAAAATTTGAAGCAGCACTTGAGCAGTCAGTGGTACAATTGGATGAAATTAAAGCAATAGCAATTACAAAACTTGGGGAAGAAGAAGCAGAAGTATTTGAAGCTCACAAAGCTATTTTATTAGATCCAGAATTAAAGAAACAAACAGCATCTAAAGTTGAAGCAGGGGTTGATGCTGCAACAGCAGTAAAGGAAGTAACAGATCAATTTATTGCGATGTTTGAAGCAATGGATAATGAATATTTTGCCGGACGTGCAGCAGATATTAAAGATGTTCGTAAACGTCTAATTGCTAATATTTTAGATATTAAAATTCCATCACTTGCAACAATTAATGAACAAGTTATTATTGTAGCAGAAGATTTAACACCATCTGAAACGTCACAATTAAACAAAGATTATACATTAGGATTTGTTACAAACATTGGTGGTCGTACATCACACGCAGCAATAATGGCACGTAGTATGGAAATTCCAGCAGTTGTTGGTACTCAAAATGTCTTAGAAGTGGCAAATGAAGGGGATACAGTTATTTTAGACGCGATTGATGGAATTGTAATTGTAAATCCAACAGCAGAAGAAATTCAAGCTGCAGAACAAAAGGCTGCCGATTATGAAAAAGAAAAAGAAATGATGTTAGTATATAAAGATAAGGCATCAGTTTCAAAAGATGGACATCATGTAGAGTTAGTGGCAAACATTGGAACGCCAAATGATGTTGAAGGAATTATCAAAAATGGTGGTGAAGGTGTCGGTCTATATCGTACAGAATTCTTGTATATGGACGCAACAGAATTACCAACAGAAGAAACACAATATGAAGCGTATAAAGCAGTATTAGAGCAAATGACAGAAGGAAAACCAGTTGTAGTTCGTACGTTAGATATTGGTGGAGATAAAGAATTACCATATTTACAATTTCCAGAAGAAATGAATCCATTTTTAGGATATCGTGCAATTCGTATGTGTTTAGATCGTGATGATATTTTCCGTACACAATTACGTGCATTATTACGTGCATCAGTTCACGGTAATTTAAAAATTATGTTCCCAATGATTGCAACATTACAAGAATTTAGAGCAGCAAAAGCAATGTTAGAAGAAGAAAAAGCTAAGTTAATTGCAGAGGGTATCGCTGTAAATGATAATATTGAAGTTGGTATCATGGTGGAAATCCCATCAACTGCAATGATGGCTGATACTTTTGCTAAGGAAGTTGATTTCTTTAGTATTGGAACAAATGATCTAATTCAATATACAATGGCTTGTGACCGTATGAGTGAGAAAATTTCTTATTTATATCAGCCATACAATCCTGCAATTTTAAGAATGGTTAAAAATGTAGTAGATGCAGCAAATAAAGAAGGAAAATGGGCAGGAATGTGTGGTGAAATGGCATCAGATCCAGTAGCAATTGTTATGTTATTAGGATTAGGATTACATGAATTTAGTATGTCAGCATCAGCAATCTTACCATCTCGTATGCAAATTGCAAGTTTAGATAAAAAAGAAATTGAAAAGCATATGCCAACAATTTTAGATTTAACAACTGCAGATGAAGTAGAAGCATATGTAAGAGAAAATTTAATGAAATAAACTAGAAACGTAATTGAAATTCAATTACGTTTCTTTCATAAATTAAGATTTATTAGTAAAATTTAATGTATATTATCTCATAATGCGACTATCAAATAATCGTTCTTGGAATTCAACAAGTGCTTCCATTTGGGCAGCATTATAATTTTTATTATGTGGAACCACAATTAATTGATTTTTAATGTCATTCTTTCTTAAAACAATCGCACGACAAATTCCTGTAAACTCTTCAATTGGTTCGTAGACACCTAAAATATAAACACCAATTTCTGATCCGTCCTCTGCAGCAGTGTTGGGAATGTATCCATAATTAACAGGGAAAATAAAATTATGGATTTGATGACATGAACCAATTGGGTTAACAACTTTAACATTGATTTCCTTTTTCAAATAATTATAATAGCTTAACATTAAACCTCCATATATGTTAAGTATATAATAATAGTGTGTCAAATGTGTGGCACTTTTAAAGCATAATTGTAAATATGAATAATATTTTATGTTCATAATTTACTATTATATTTATTTTGTGATACAATTTAGTTATTAAAAATGTAATGTAAGGGAGAATATATGGAATATATTTTAATAATGGTATTCCTTGCTCTTGTGTATATGTTATCTTGGTTAAAGAAATCAAAAAAGAAGAATTTCAATTTCCGAGTGTTAACAGCACTAGTAGTAGGGATTATATTTGGAGCAATTGTCCAAATGCTATTTGGGGCATCTTCTGATGAGACAAATGGACTTGTAACATTTATGTCAATTTTCGGTGATGGTTATATTGCTTTACTTAAAATGATTGTAATACCGCTAGTGTTTGTAGCAATGACAACAGCAATTATGAATGCAGAATCAGGAAAAAATTTAATTAAAATTGTTCCTAAAGTAATTGCAATGTTAATTATTACAGTAAGCATAGCTGCAGTTATTGGGGTAGCTTCGATTTATGTAACTGGAATAGATTCAGCAAAAATTGTAGAAAGTGTTGATCAAAGTGATGAATCAATTGTAAATCGTCAAGAGTCAATTGAAAAACGTAAAGAACAATATGACTCAATGACATATGCAAATTCAATTACGTCATTGATTCCGACAAATGTTGTATATATGTTATCTGGTCAAGAGTCAACATCAACATTATCAACAGTATTATTTGCAATGTTCTTAGGATATGCAGCATTACAAATTAAGAAAAGAAAGGCTGAAAAAGCACAGAGTTTTATTGATTTTATGAACTCATTAAAAGAGGTTGTATTATCAATGGTTCGTGAAATTTTAAAGCTGACTCCATATGGAATCTTAGCACTAATGTCAACGTTCATGGCAACAAGTACTTTTGGAGCATTAACAGAATTGATGAAATTCTTGTTAGCAAGTTATTTAGCAATTATTGCAATGTATCTAGTTCACTTAGTTATTGCAGCAATTAATGGTTTAAATCCAATTATTTATGCGAAGAAAACTTGGCCAGTATTATTATTTGGGTTTGGATCAAGATCAAGTATGGCTGCGTTACCACTTAATGTTGAAACGCAAGTAGAAAGTTTAGGAGTAGATGAAGAAACTGCAAACATGGCAGCTACTTTTGGAACAAGTATTGGTCAAAATGGATGTGCGGGGATTTATCCAGCAATGCTTGCAATTATGGCAGCCCAAGTATTTGGAGTTGAAATAACTTTAATGTTCTTAGTTAAGTTAGTAGTTGTAATTGCAATTTCATCATTTGGAATCGCTGGAGTTGGTGGCGGAGCAACATTCGCTGCAATCGCAGTTTTAACAATAATGGGACTTGATATTACTATAGCTGCAATTCTTGTTTCAATTGAACCTGTAATTGATATGGCAAGAACGGCACTAAATATCTCGGATTCAATGTTAGCAGGTGTTGTAGTTGCTAAAAGAAATAATACTTTAGATGAAGAAGTATATAAAAATTAATTTAGATTAATAGTCTTATCGTAATGATAAGACTATCTTTAAAGAATGGAGAAAAATGAAAACAGTAGTAATTGGAAGTAATGCAGCAGGAATGAGTTTTGCGGCAAAGTATAAAAGAAATAATCCGACACATGATGTTATTGCCTTTGAAAAAAGAGATTATGTTTCGTTTGGTGGGTGTGGTTTACCCTATTTTGCTGGAAATTATTTTTCAGATCAAGAACGATTGATTGCGAGAACGGTTGAAAAAACAATTGCCTCAGGAATTGATCTACGAATTAACTCTGAAGTAATTAACATTAATTTTTCAGATCAAAAAATTACGTATTTACATGCTGGAGAAGAAAAACAAGAAACTTATGATCAATTAATTATTTCTTCTGGTGCTAATCCTTTTGTCCCAAATTTTGGAGATTACAGTCATGATAAAGTTACGACTTTAGTTTCAATGGCGGATGGAATCAAACTAAGAGAACTATTAATGGATGATAAAAATAAGAATATTGCAATAATTGGTGGTGGATTTATCGGCTTAGAGGTAATGGATAGTGCTCATCATTTAGGAAAAAATGTAACATTAATTGAACGTGAACAAACAATAATGTCAAATCAGTTTAGTAGTGAAATGATTGCAAAAGTAGAAACGGAAATAAAATCTGCAGGAATTAATTTGCTAACAAGTACTGCAGTAGAAACAATTATGGATAATCAAGATGGAAATTATCAAATACATACAACAGCAGGATTAATTGAGGCTGATGTTATTGTAATGGCAATTGGGTTTAAACCAAATACAGAATTTATTGAAATTGATAAGATTCCTAATGGCGCAATAAAAACTGATAAATTTGGAAAAACAAACTTTGACCACGTTTATGCAATTGGTGATTGTGCAACTATTTATGATCAAGTACAAGATAAAATGGTATATTTACCATTAGCAACAAGCGCGAATAAACAAGGGAGAATGCTTGCAGACCATTTAAGTGGAAAACAGACATTCTTTAAAGGAATGTTAGGTAGTGCAAGTTTAAAGGTTCTAGATTTTGAACTGGCTTGCACAGGAATGAGTGAAAGAGCAGCTCAAAAAGCGGAAATAGAGTATCAAGTTGTTAAAATTACTGATATGAATCAAACAAATTATTATCCGGGACAAGAAGCAGTTGATGTTAAACTTGTGTACCGAAAAGATGATAAAGTAATAATAGGAGCAGAAATGATTGGTAAAAAGGGAGTTGTAGGTCGAATTGATGCATTATCGGTTGCAATTCATGCCGGAATAACAACAAATGAATTAGGGTATATTGATTTTACTTACGCTCCTCCGTTTGCACGTACATGGGATATTTTAAATGTTGTCGGAAATGTTGCAAAATAAGTGTTATAATAAATTTGAGGAGAATTATGTTTAATTTATTTAAAAGAACACCAGCATTAAATGTCAAAGAGATTGATAATATTAAAAATAAGCATCGAATTATCGATATAAGAAACAAAAAAGAGCTGATGCAATATGGAAAAATTAAAGGGATTCGTCATATTGAGAT
The DNA here is from genome assembly GCA_964522645.1 of uncultured Mycoplasmatales bacterium. Taxonomy (GTDB): domain Bacteria; phylum Bacillota_I; class Bacilli_A; order UBA3375; family UBA3375; genus CAZFWW01. The sequence continues at coordinate 5,015 of CAZFWW010000041.1, read as the reverse complement.
GAATAGTTTACTTGAAAATCCAGAAAAACATTTAGACAAAGATAAAGAATATTATTTAATGTGTCAATCAGGAATAAGAAGTAAAAAGGTTGTTAAGCAACTAAATAAGGCTGGATTTAATACCATCAATTTAAAAGGTGGGTTCTATTATTATGATAGATTTTAAAAAAGTGATCAGATATCTGATCACTTTTTTTACATCCAAGTTATTTTGTTTTCGGTACCTGCTTTGATTTTTTTTAAATTTTCACGATGTAAATAAGAAATAAAAATTAAAATTGCAATAACAAGAAAGATGAAAAGTATATTTTGTTTTGTAGTTATAGCGAAGATTAAATACGCGACAATTCCACATAATGAAGATAAAGAAACATATTTTGATATCTTTAAACAAATTAAAAAGGCAATAATTGCAATTAAAGCACCAATTGGAGTATAAGCAACGACAAAACCGAAAGCTGTTGCTACACCTTTACCACCTTTAAATTTAATAAATATTGATAATGTATGACCAATAAGTGCAAAAAACATAAGAAATATGGGGTTAATTGCGAATAAATTTGCAACAATAACAGCAACGACTCCTTTTGATGCATCAAGTAAAAAACCATAAATAAATGCTCTTTTTCCACAAGTTCGACCTAAATTAGTTCCACCTACATTACCCGAACCGATTGTTCTAATATCAACATTATAAACAAATTTCCCTACTAATAATGAGAAGGGAATAGCTGCATATAAATAAACAATACAAATTGCTAAAATATAATTCATAAAAGTAAACCTCTTTTCTACCAAATTATTTTATCATGATTTAATCACAGGAGGTAGATAATCGTGCATTTTATCTTGTTTAGTTACAATATTATATAGATTTGTTGCACGTTTTTCTACTCTTGCTACAAAACATGTTGTTTGTTTTAAGGAAGTTACAACTAGTGGTTGATTAATCTTTTTTAAATATTTTTGTCCATTTTTTGTAAACCCCAGTAGATGGATAAAACTATAATTGTCATCATATTCTTCTTTACTTACAAGTAAAATTGTATTGGTAATAATGCGACGATATTTATGTCTAGAATTGTTTTTATCACTTGCATAATTAATTAATTCTTCAATTGAGTTAATGTGATGACTAATGATAATTTTTTGTAATCGGATTAATAATTGATTGTCTTCACTTAAAAATATTTTAAAATCACTGTCAATGCAAAATGACAAGTTGTTTTTAAATATATTAAAAAGTATTTGTTCATCAATTTTTCGGAGTTTTTTTAAAGAAAAATCAGGAAGTGTGTTTTTAATTAAATCATGGTTCGCTTGATTTTTTCGAATACTTGTTGCACTAGCAATTGTCTGATTTGTATTAATTCCTAAATCATTATAATTATTTGTAATTCGCTTAATTGGATTAATTTCAACATCCATATTAAGTTTATTAATGGCTTTAATGTAAGAAATTCCTAGAATATCATTTGATTTGAAATTTTCATTGCCATGATTGTAAATTCCATTTTTAAAATCTTTTGTTTGGTTAAATGTTGTTTTCTTTAAAAAATTTAAGTCATTTGATTCAGAACCAAAATATAAAGACTCAATCTGTAAGTCCTTTAAAATTTTAAGTGCATAGTACGCAAAGTATTCTCCACCTTGATTCGCCAAAAGTGCTGGTAATGCAATAACAATATCAGCAAAATTATCTAAGAGTAACTTAGATTTATCATGTTTATTTAAAACGCTTATTTCACCACGTTGGACAATTGTTGTTGAAACAATAACAATAAGAATATCATCTTCATTTTTGGGAATTTGACTCAAAAAGTATTGATGACCATTGTGAAACGGGTTAACTTCCATAATTGCAGCTTTAATCATATATTTATTATATCAAAATGTCCATTATATTCGGAAAATGATTGTGAATCTAAAAAAATTTGACATTAAAACTAATTGTGTTAAAATATAAAAGATTATAACTTATTTTTATATTTACAAAAATAAAACATAGAATGATTTGGAGAGAAAAATGAAAAAGATAAAAAGAATAATCCCATTACTAGTAATGGGAATTGCCTTAACGGGTTGTGGTAAGAATGTTGAAAAATTAGAAGTTGGTCAGACTTATACTGGAAATGAATTAGCTGTGAAGATTGTTGATAGTTATGTTGCTGATTATGTAGTCCCAGAAGGACTTGAACTCGATTTTGATAAGTATCTTGCAGTTGATGTAGAATTTGAAAACATCACGGAAGAAATCCAACATGCTCAAACTTTATTAAAATTTGAACTGAAGGATAAAACAGGGCGTAAAGATATTGTAATTGATGAAAATGATAAAAAATTTGCTCATGAAATTGCTCCAGGAGAAAAATGGAGTATTACATTAACATTTGCAGTAGATAACTCAGATGAGTATGAACTTTATTATTCGGAAGGTTTTAAAGCGGATAGTGAAGATGTGTCATATTGGACAATCAAGGATGAAGGTCTGGAAAAAAGAAAAGTTAAGCCATCGTTAGAACATAATAAATTAGGTACAAAAACAAAGATTGAGAGGAAATAATATGAGGAGATTAGAGATTGGTAAAAAAGACTTAAAAACATTTTTTGTTGGTTTTTTGTTAGGGATTTTAGTTCTGGGTAGTGGTGCAGGAATTTTTGCCCAAACTTTTATTAGTAATACTAAAGATAATTATAGTGATGAGGGTTCAAAAGTATTGGCTTTATTGAATAGCAGTAAAGAACCGGCACTACAAAAAGATTATATAATTACAGGATTAACATTATCTGATGAATTTAATGAATATTTAGAAGAGGGTGTAAAAAAAGGAATTTGGACAGAGGAGTTTTTAGTTCAGTTTGCTTCGGATTATTCAATTCCAATTTTACTAAAAAATTATGCTGATGTATTAAATATAGTTGCGCAAACAGATCAGGCAAAGGAGTTAAGTGAAATAATTAATCAGTTAATGGGTCTAATTGTTAAATTAAAAGTTCAGTGGCAAATATACGGTCCAGAGATCATGAATTTAATTAATCAGTTACAAAATCCAAATTTAAAAGAAACAGCATTAAAAAAAATCAAGGAATTAATTTGGAATTACTTACTTGATACAGGCGTTTTAGATATAATCTCAACTATTGCTAATAAATTAGATATTGTAAAATTTAAAGTTCATGGAACAATTTCTAGTGTTAAGCGCTTTATTAAGCAAGTATCATCTATGATTAATGATCCAGAATTAAAAGCAGCAGTCATTGCTAAGATTAAAACATTACTTTTAGAAAAGGCCGAACAATTAGGATTAAAAGCTAAGGTTGTAGATGTTTTAGAGCAAAAGATTATAGATTTAAAAAATAGTATTAATTTAGATAAAATTAGTTTAGAAATAATTAGTGGTTTGAAAAAATATCTTGAGGATCACAAATCAGAACTTATTGCCGGTATTGTTAATACGATTAAAGATTCAATAACGATTTCAGTAGCAGATATCCAAGCAATTAAGGATAAGATAGACCAAATAATTTCTAATTTAAATGAATTGTATGAAAAGATGCCAGAAATAAAAGGAGAAATTGCTAAAATTATTCAATCATTTGAAAAAATCAAGGATGTTGTTAGTCAAATTAATGATGTTGATTTTGAGCAAATTGTTCAAAGTATTACAAGTCAGATTGAAATTATTAAAACCCAAATTAATTTAATAATTACCAAACTAGGAACAGCAGAAGTCGTAATTAAAGCAATTATTAATGAGTTAGTTCAAGTAGATGTAGAAAAGGATAATTGGGATTTTATTGTTGCTTTAAAAAATTGGGATAGTAAATTTAAATTATATGATATACCAGACTCAATGTATGCAAAACTAAATGTATATGAACCAGTCATTAATATTTTAACTTTGGATATTAATTATCAATTTGTTGCCGATGATGGTAATATCTTTAATGGAGATAGTTCACACTTGGAAATTAAACAAGTCACAGTAGGAATAGAAAATAAAACTAAAAAAATAGATTTATTATCGGAAATAAAAAAGTTTGATGGATTAGTAGCCAAGACAATTAATGGAATATTACCAGTTTTTACGGATAATATTTAAACGTTAAATAAAAGTGTATTCATTATTGATTGCATTTTTATTTTTAAAACTAATAATATTTATATCATATTGCATATGTTTAGAAAAAAGATGTTATAATATGATATGAAAACAGGAAATGGAGTAAATATGAACAATTTTACAATGCCATATGTTATTGAGCAAACGCAAAATGGAGAAAGATCATACGATATTTTCTCACGTCTATTGAAGGACCGAATTATTTTTCTAAGTGGAGAAGTAAATGATCAAATGTCAAATATTATTGTAGGTCAATTATTATTTTTAGCAACTGAAAATCCTGAAGAAGATATTACAATTTATATTAATTCACCAGGAGGAAGTATTACAGCAGGAATGGCAATTTATGATACAATGAATCACATTCCGTGTGATGTTAAGACTATATGTGTTGGAATGGCTGCAAGTATGGGAGCATTCTTATTATCAAGTGGAACGAAAGGTAAGCGTTTTGCTTTAGAAAATTCTGAAGTAATGATTCACCAACCACTTGGGGGAGCTCAAGGACAAGCAAGTGATATAGAGATTAGTGCAATGCGAATTATTGCAATGAAAGAACGTTTAAATAAGATACTTGCTAAAAACACAGGTCAAAAATACGCAAAAGTTGTTAAAGACACTGATCGAGATAATTTTATGTGGGCAAAAGAAGCAAAAGAATATGGCTTAATAGATAAAGTTTTAAAATAAGGGAGAAATCCTTTATTTTAAATTTAATTAAATATGAATAATTTAAGGATTATTTTTAGTTAAATTAATTATAAAAAAAAACTATAAGTTTTCCTGAAAAAAAGTTGACAAAAAATAGAATAGGTGATATAATTATTTTGTTGTTAAAACGCGGGTGTCGTATAATGGTATTACCCCAGCCTTCCAAGCTGATGACGTGAG